>CAMQYB010000006.1 GCA_947039055.1 uncultured Deferribacteraceae bacterium | reverse complement strand
TACAAATTATTTAGTTATCACTATGAGCGGTAAATTAAGTATTGCTTTAACTATACTGCTATAAGTTTTAGAGTTCATAATATTAAATAGATCAGTCAATGATAGTGCAGTTCTAACATCAGATGAGAAAAGTATCTCAGATGAGTTTTCCATAAAATCATATAAACTAACTAGCTGTCTATATTGGTTACTAATAGGTTTATATCTAGACATGATCGTTTTTAATCTATAAAGAACAACCTCTTTACCTTGTAAAATATCGTATCCTCTACTGTTAGAGTAATTGCGTATAACTTCATTAATGATACCATTATTGACAAAATTTACTCTAAGTCTGTCGAAACTATTATTAAGTAGATCGTGTCTACTTTCTACATTAGGTATTTCAAACTCCACATTTAAAGTACCTAAGTTTTTAATATCAAGCTCAAAATTGTTAAGTGTCAAATTTTTATGAGTAGAGTTATATTTAATCGCCATCGACCCTTTAAAATATAAAGGATTATATCCTAAGGTTTCAATTCTTTTACCTAGCATCTTAAACACAGGTGCAGAAAGATTTAATTGAGCGTTTTCAAAAGTAAATGATAGATCAGAGAGCAGATTTTCCTGTAAACCTATATTAGGTAGATGTACTGTACCAAACTTTGCAACAGTAGAATCACCATATATAACTGTTAGATCATCAATACGCAGTTGTTTATTCCAAAAAGTGTACTCTGCTTTAGCATAAGATAACTCGGTGTTTCCACGAACAGATCTTATAGTTGATTTTAGAACAGCATTAAGTTTGTAATTAGAGTATAGATGTAGTGAGATGACCCCCACGGATATAATTACAAGAAGAGTAAAGAAAACGATCAAAATTAATTTACCGTTACCTTTACTATTTTTTTTCGGCACGCTACTTTTAACAGCTTTAATATCTTTATCCATGACTAATACCTCGATTAAAATAATTATAAGTTATCTAATTTATAACGCTTATCACTACAATAATTATAAGTTAAATAATATCTATTACTAGGAAACCTTACTTATATATAATTATTTTCATTATAATGTAATTATATAATAAGTTTTAGCAACACAGTTATAGTAATTATAGATATATGTTGATTTTATGGATTATATTTGAAAGTGTCAATAGATTTATGGATATTACTTATTTATTCTGTTTTCACTTTTTTCTTTTAGGTTCTCAATCAGTTCATAAAGTTCAAGTATAGATTTGTCTAAATCCGACAACTGTTTATCGGAATTGTTTAATAGATTATAGTTACCTTGCTGTTGATTTATCTGTTTTTGATTTTGAACTTTAAGCTTATTATTAGAGTTTGACATAGAATACCCACTTCTTATATTTAGTTGATTTTAATAAAGCAATGTTTATGCCAAGCATTATAATTATTGCAATTATTGTTTATAAAGGTTAGAAAGGGGGTAGAGAGTATATCTATTAAAGAGAGGCGATCATGATTAATAATCCTTTATATAAGAAAGCATGTTTTCAGGCAGCACGCAGAGCAATGTTAGAGAATGAATATGTTATAAAAGGTTTTGTTGAAAAAATTGTATTTGAAAACTATAGCGATGAAAAGTTGGATAGATTAAATATATTACTACGTGATATATACGATAACGATCTTTTCGATATAATTATGGGTGTGAAAAAACATAAAGACTTTAAAGAGCGATACGATCAAGAGATTTTATTAGAGATAGAAAACTACTCTCTCGCATATAGAGAAGATGCAGTAAAACAAAACACAAAATAAGTTATAGCAGAAGTTGTTGATAATTTAATCTATACATTTTGAGTTGAGGCGTATTGATGTTATATATATTAATTTAAATATATTATATTATATGTTAATTTTGTTAGATTTTAATGTATTGAGATTGTAACGATCTAATGCTATGTAATGATCTAATGCTATGGTTTTGATTATAGCATTTTCTATGTTTATTATTTTAGACCGTTATTTTTCTCATTGTTTTCATTTTGTTCAAGTTGTTTAAGTTTTTTATTATTTTTTGCTATCTGTTTGTGATGATTTTTATATGTTAATATTTTGAATATTTTAATAATAGCAGGATCGGTATTATTAAGTATAGCTTCAGCACGTGCAAAATGTTTCGGTTCAACACAAAGTTCAATTAGGTTATCACCACTATCAATAGATACTATTTTAGGTGTTAATTCATGTCCATAGACGACACAAGGTATACTGTTAGATAGTAACCTAGAGGCGTCAATATCAGCAAATTTTCTTTTTTTATAAACCTTAACACATTTCATCGTTTAATTTTATATTAAAGATATCTAAAAAACAATCCTTTTATTAATAGATAAGGATAGAGAGATTATTCATATAATGATAATAGAAGTCAACTGCTTAAAATTTAAGCAAATAGTATAAGGTGTTGATTTCGCAAGTCATTTCATTGATATCTACCCTCTTTTAACAGTTTTAACACAATAATATCTTATTTTTTTATTAACTATTCAAAAGTATAATGATTAAAAGGCTTTTTAGTTAAGTAGTTGGTAGATAAGGTTATTTTTTGTCAACAGCTATAATACCCTTTGTTTTCAATGATTTTTAAAACAGAAACTATTAACAGGTTTTACCTAATCATTAGTGAATACGGATACTTTGCTGTCGGGAGAGATATAGATATTCTATATATAGCCTAGTTATAATCAACTTATGTCTATAGGGAGACGATATTTCAATTTATAAAACAGTTTACGGAGTATTTAATTAATTATTATGTTTTTTCTATTTTTAGTTGACAATCTGACTTTGAAATATGATAATGCTACTCCAAGATTTATGTTGTACATTTAAATACGTAGTTTTATCATTTTTTTAAATTGATTAATATTTTGCGTGGTTTATAATCACTAAATATATTGTTTGTTTGTTGGTTAACATTTCAGGTTATTCGTAAACACGAAACGTAGTTATTATTTGTTGATAAACATTTCAAGTAGTTGTAAAATTGTCTAATTTATTATTTTTTATTAATTAAGTTATTTTAACAATCATTAAATTGTATATATTTACTAATGGTTATTTTAAGTTAATGGCAAATGTCTGCGATAATTTTTATTTAGTAGTAGTAAGTTTCACGAAATAAGAGTCAAATAAATTTTTATAATTAGGAGTATGGTTATGCCAAGAAAAGATCTACTGTCCTATCCAAAGAAGGTGGGATACAAAAGACATCCCGGAATGATAGCTTGGATGTTGCATCGTATTACAGCAGTTATACTAGTAGTTTATTTTTTGTTTCACATGCTAGGATCATCAGGTGTTTGTACGTTTTTACCAACACTTTTAGCAAATCCTATAGTTAAGTCTATAATGATAGTATCGTTTGTATTCCACACGTTAAATGGATTACGTATACTACTTATGGAGTTTGCTAATGCAGGGGAAAGAGATAAATTTAATAAATATCTAGGCATTGTTTTTGTATTGACGGTAATTATATTATCAGTCGTAGGTATCACTTTTATGTCTAAAGGGGTGATTTAATGGAGAATAGATATAAATTTACAGGCACGGGAAATAACGGAACACTAGGTTGGATGTTGCAACGAGTTTCAGCAGTTATTCTAATGTTTGCACTAACATTTCATATAGGCGGAATGATAACAGGCGCTTATAACGGTATGAATAGATTGGTATTAGGATTTGTTTTAATCTTTGGAGTTTTTCACGCTGTTAACGGTTTAAAGATGATCACAGATGATTATGTTTCAGGAATAGGTAAGAGATTTATATTACTTCTTATATACTGGGCAATAGGTGTAGCTATGATTATTTTAGGTCTAGGCATACTTCCATAGGTTTCGGTGTATCTTAATAAATTAAAGGTGAAAAAATGTCTATAAAAATAGAGAATCATAAATATGATGTTTTAGTTGTGGGAGCGGGTGGCGCAGGGCTAAACGCTGCACAAGTTGCATCACAACATGTAAAAACAGCTGTTATATCAGAAGTTTATCCAACAAGAAGTCATACAATTTCAGCACAAGGTGGAATAGCAGCGGCGCTTGGTAACTTAGAGCCAGATAACTGGCATTGGCACATGTTTGATACTGTTAAGGGATCGGATTATCTTTGTGATCAGGATTCAGCAGAGTATATGTGTCGTATGGCTCCAGAGATGATCATAGCATTAGAGCATCTAGGATTACCATTTAACAGAACAGCAGAAGGTAAAATTGCACAACGTCCATTTGGTGGTCATACTGCAGAATACGGTAAGCGTCCAGTAAAACGTGCTTGTTACGTTGCAGATAGAACAGGTCACGCTATGCTTCAGACGTTATATGAAAAATCAGTTGCACAAGGTACAGAGTTTTACTCAGAATTTTATGCATTAGAGTTAATTAAGAACGGTGATGCAGTAGTAGGAGTATTAGCGTTAGATCTACAAAACGGTGGACTACACATGTTCCATGCAAAAGCGGTTATATTTGCAACAGGTGGAAATTGTCGTATATATGAAACAAACTCAAATGCACATATAAATACTGGTGATGGATTAGCATTAGCGATGAGAGCAGGTTTCTCATGGTGTGACGCTGAGTCGTTCCAATTTCATCCAACAGGTGTTTACACAGCAGGTAATTTAATTACTGAGGGTGTTAGAGGAGAGGGTGGTATATTATTAAATGGTAAGGGCGAACGTTTCATGGAAAAATACGCTCCAACTATTAAAGATTTAGCACCAAGAGATATCGTATCACGTTCAATGCAGAAAGAGATATTAGATGGTAATGGAGCAGGTCCAGATAAAGATCATATATTATTAAAGATAGATCACATCGGTAAAGAGGCTATATTAGAGAAATTACCAGGTATTCATGAACTATCATTAGTATTTGCAGGAGTAGATTGTATTAAAGATCCTATTCCAGTTGTTCCAACAGCGCATTATCAGAATGGTGGAATACCGACTAACTATTTAGGTCAAGTTGTTACTATGAAAGGTGGCAAAGAGGTTGATGTACCAGGATTTTTTGCAGCAGGAGAGTGTGCAGCGAATTCAGTTCACGGCGCAAACAGACTTGGAACTAACTCATTACTAGATTTAGTTGTGTTTGGTAGAACAACAGGTGAGCAAGCGGCACAGTATGCTAAAGAGAATGGATTTACAGAACTTCCAGAGAACGCTGGTAGTGAAGGTGTTGCACTGTTGAATAAATTTGCTAATGGAACTGGTAAGAACACTTTCGGTCCATTATATACAAAATTAACAAAAACTATGCAGAAAAATGTTGGAGTTTTCAGAACAGAAGAGTTAATGACAACTGCTCGTAAGGATTTAATTGAGTTAGAGTCGCTAATAGAAGATTATACAGTTGCTGATAAATCATCAGTTTACAATTTAGATCTTGTTGAGGCGTTAGAGTTAAACAATATGATATTAGTGGCAAGAGCTGCAACTGAAGGTGCACTTGCAAGAAAAGAATCTCGTGGTGGACATTATAGAGATGACTATCCAGATAGAGATGACAAGAATTTCTTAAAACACACTGATATAACTTCAAACGGTAAAGATATAAAGGTTGATTATAGAGCTGTTAGATTAAAACCTCTTACAGTAGAAAGTTTTGAACCAAAAGCAAGAGTTTATTAATCTACAGAGATTATTTTATTAGTTAACAGATTATTTTATTCGTTGACAAATATTGTATCAGTTAATAAATATTTTATTTATTAACACTAATTACTAATTAAGAATTATTGAGGAAGGCATAATATGGGAAAAAAGGTAACTTTTGAGATATTAAGATACGATCCAGATAAAGATAAATCAGCATTTTATCAAAAATATGAAGTAGAGATACGTCGTCCGGGTATGTTAATACTAGAGGCATTAAATCAGATTAAATGGGAACTAGATCATACATTAACATTTAGAAGATCATGTCGTGAAGGTGTTTGTGGTTCAGATGGATTAAATGTAAATGGCGTAAACATGTTAGCATGTATGACTAAGATAGAGGATATTAGCACTAGTAAGATAGTTCTTCAACCACTACCTGGAATGCCAGTTATGAGAGATTTAGTTGTAGATGTAGAAGATTTCTTTGAGAAATTTATTACAGTTAAACCATATTTAATAAGAAGTACACCTACTGGTGATAAAGAGATTTATCAATCAGAAGAGGACAGAAAGAAATTAGATGGTTTATATGAGTGTATCCTATGTGGTTGTTGTTCATCATCATGTCCTAGCTACTGGACGGATAAACAATATCTAGGGCCAAACGCTTTTTTACGTGCGTGGAGATACATTAGTGACACTCGTGATGAAGGTACAGATGAGCGTCTGAAGATATTAAATGATAAGCACGGCGTATGGCGTTGTCACACAATTTATAACTGTGTAAAAGCTTGTCCTAAGGAACTTAATCCAACGAAAGCAATAGTTGAGATTAGAAAAATGTTGTTAGACAAACAGTTTTAATCTACATTGATTAATGTTTTCTACAATTAATATTTTAAGAGTTAATTTAAGAGATATACTTATCGCCACTATACCGGTGGCGATAATTTTTTTTATTTTGATATTAACAGGTTATGCAAGAGTCGGTGATATCGATTTTAAGTCGGTATTATTATTTCTTATTTTAATCCCGTTAATAGAGGAATATTTATTTAGGGGCTTATTTCAGAGTATTTTACTCACGAAGTTATCAGGTAGTATATACATAGTCAGTTATGCGAATATAATTACGTCGATAATTTTCTCATTATCACATCTTTTTTATAATGATTTATTACACTCATTTCTTGTGTTTTTTCCGTCTCTAGTTTTCGGTATTTTATATGACAGAAGCAGATCGATAATTCCATCATTTATAACTCACTTAATATACAATATAAATATATTTATTATATACAATATAGATTTTTTTAAACTTATTATATAGTTTGCTGTCAAGCGACTAAAGGCATAGATGATTAATTAGTTGTTGATTTTATATGGTTATTGGTATAGATTGATCTAATGTATTTAAAAATTCCCTATTTAGCATACTCACTTTTATTTGGAATATTTTTTGGTTGGCTAGTGAGCGAGCTTGTATCATATATATATGCGGATGCGAAAAAGCTCCCAGTTGTATCTGTAAACAGTCAGAAAGCTGTTGTATATTCTGGTGAAATGTTAAGAAAGCTTATAAATGATAATATATTTAATCTTGAGCTTCTTTCTGCACAAGCTGTTGAAACAGATAATGGTGATGGCACAGCTACAGCTCCAGAGTTAGTTAACGCTAAATTAGTTGGCATAGTTTCTACAGATACAGGTAGAGGAGTTGCATTAATTTTAGTTGATGGTAATACTATTGCGTTATCTATCGGTAGGGAGAAAGAGGGTCTGAAATTAGTTTCTCTAGGTATAGATGAGGCTGAGGTAGAACGAGGCGGCAGAAAATACCTTTTAAAACTTGAGAAAGGTAAGAGTGTTCTTTCATCAGGATCAGGTAGTAGGTCTGGAAAAAAATCAACTAATACTGCGGCGGCGGCAGCTGGCAGTCTTAACATATCAATTCCACGTGCAGAGATTGTAAATGAGCTTAAAGATTTGAATAAGGTATTACAATCGGCACTTGTTTCACCGGCATATAATGGCAAAGAGTTTTTAGGTTATAAGATTTCAAGAATGAAAGAAGGTTCTCCTTTGGCTACATTAGGCTTGCAGTTAGGCGATGTTATAACAAGAATAAACGGTGAGAGTTTACAATCACCAGAAGTTTTATTTCAGATGTTATCGAATTTAGAGGATATATCAGCAGTTAGCATTGACATAATGCGAAGCGGCACAAAAAATACATTATTTGTAGAGATTATATGAGACATTTAGCAACATTTTTTCTTATTCTGTCAATATCGTTAGTTAGTACATTTGGATCTATTGCATACTCTCAAAATTCATACAATGTGAATTTCAAGAATGTCCCTATCAAGGATTTTCTTACATTTGTATCGGAATTTACGGGTAGAAATATGATCTATAATGAAGCTGATATAAAGGGAACTATCACAATAGACTCACAGAAAGAGATGAACCCTAGAGAAGTTCTAAGTTTATTTTTCTCAATACTTAAACTTAATGGATTAATTCCAGTTGAGTCTGGTAACAACATTCAGATTTTATCAGAGAAAGATGTTCCATTATATGGAGAGAGTGTTAGAACTGGTGATATTGATGGCGAAACTTATGTAACAACGGTTATATCACTTGATAATTATAATGCAGCAGCAGTTATACCTATACTTAATAAGATGAAATCAAGAACAGGCTATGTTGAACCAGTAAGAGGATTAAATCTTCTTATTATAAGAGATATGGGTTCAAGAATTAGATCAATGACAAATATGTTAGATGAGCTTAGTAAAGAGGCTGGTAAATTCAAATTATATACACTTGGTTTAAAATCAACAACAGCATCTAGGGCAGAGCAACAGATTATTAAATTTTTTGCAGAATTAACTAAAAACTCATTAACATCAACAGTACCAGCTATAGTTTCAGATGATACAACAAACACACTTATCATAGCTGCAACGGATAAAGATTATGAACGTATTCTTTATGTTGTAAATGAGATGGATAAATTACAATCAGAGTCGTTATTAATTCCAAAAGTATATCCACTCAAGAATGCGAAAGCAGAAGATATGGAGAAGATTTTATCAAAACTAACAAGTTCGTTAACGAATAAAGACACAGCACGAGGTGGTCAAGGCGTTCAAACGAGTTTAACATCAGACAAAGCAACGAACAGTATTATTGCGATGGGTGATGCAACATTTTATGCAAGGTTAGAGAGTTTAATATCTCAGATGGATAAACAACGTAGACAAGTTTACGTTGAAGCACTTATCTTAGAGACATCAATAGATCAAGGTTCACAGTTCGGTGTTGAGTGGTTCGGTGGAGCACCAATTCCAGGAGTTGGAGCAGTAGTAGGTGGACTTACAACATCAGGTGGAGTACAAGGCTTAGTAGGAGCTGTATCACAAGGAACAGCGTATACACCTCCAAACGGTTTTAGTGTAGGAGTTATAGGTAATATTATTGAGTATGGTGGAATGAAGTTTCCATCAATCGGTGCGTTGGTTTCTGCTGCGAAAAGTTTATCAGGGGTGAATATCGTTTCAAATCCACAGATATTAACATTAGATAATGAAGAGGCAGAGGTTTTTGTTGGTGAAAACAGACCGTATGTAACGAGTGAAAAGTTTGACTCAAACAACAATCCGATACAAACATTTGATTACAGAAATGTTGGTATCCGTTTAAAGATAACTCCACAGATATCGAACGATGATACAATTACGTTAGCAGTTAATCAAGAGATTAATAGTATATCTCCAGCGACGTTTAACGCATCAGCACCAATTACATTAACAAGAACAACTCAAACAACTGTAAAGTTAAGAGATAGATCAATAATGGTTATATCAGGATTGATTAAAGATGACTCATCAATAGTTAGAAATGAAGTTCCATTTTTAGCAAGAATACCAGTATTAGGTTGGCTGTTTAAAACACAAACTAAAACATCAGAGAAAACTAATTTGATGATTTTCATTTCAACAAGTATAATAGATTCAGTTGATGATGCGAATGTGTTCCTTGATAAGAATGTAGAAGATGTTGATAATTTTAGATTAAAAGGCGACAAGATATTTGGTGATGATATATTCTCTACATTAGAGTTTGATATCCCATTAATTCAAGAGATAGATCGTCAAGTTGAAAGCAGAAAGCAATCACAAGAAATAGTAGATGATGAATAGGGTAGTAATAGGTTAAAATTAAATGTTAGATTTTGATAAGGTAAAGAGTAAATATGTTAAATATCCAGATAAGAGTGATTTTATCCCATTGGTATCAGATGATGGCGAGTTAATATTTTACTACCTTGATGAAGCTGGTTTACAGAAGGCAGAGTATTTAACATTTTCATTAGGTGTTACGGCGACATTTATCCAAAAAGAGAAAAAAGAGATATTGGCATTACTGGAATCTTTTGGTGGCGATGTTGATTATGTTACAGAGACAGATGCAGATGGTGAAGAGTTACCAGATGATGATGAGTCAGATATTTTAACAGCGTCATACGATGATGCTCCAGTTATAAAGTTAGTTAATCAGATCATAATATATTCAGTTAAAAGTGGTGCATCGGATATTCATTTTGAAGGACGAGATGCGTCATTTCTTATTCGTATCCGAGTTGATGGAAGATTGAACACTTTACGAAGTTATCCAAAAGCGGTTCACGAGCAAATCCTTGCAAGAATAAAAGTTATCGGACAGTTAGATGTTGCTGAAAGCAGAAGATCTCAAGATGGTAGAATTAATCTAAAGATCGGTAATAGAACGATTGATATTCGTGTATCTACGATGCCGTCTATTAATGGAGAGAAAGCAGTTCTCCGTATATTAGAGCGTTCATCAGATTTCACATCTCTTGAAACGATAGGATTTGTTGGTGAGGTTTACGACAAGTTTAAACCGTATTTAGATCGTCCAAACGGAATTATATTAGTAACAGGTCCTACAGGTTCTGGTAAAACAACAACATTGTATGCGTCGCTTCTTGCGATGAATAGAGATAATAAAAATGTAGTTACGATAGAAGATCCAGTTGAGTATCACATGGATAATGTTACACAAGTACAGATGAATGCGTCTGTAGGTTTAACATTTGCGAGTGCAATTAGAACATTTTTACGTCAAGATCCAGATGTTATATTGGTTGGAGAGGTACGGGATAATGATACGGCAGAGGCTGCAATCCAAGCATCATTAACGGGTCACTTAGTTCTATCAACATTGCACACAAATGATTCTCCAACAGCGGTTGCGAGACTTATCGAGATGGATGTTGAACCGTTTTTAATATCATCATCATTACTGATAGTTATAGGACAACGCCTTGTAAGAAAAGTTTGTACGAGTTGTGCAACAACTGTGAAGATCGATCCATTTATGAAGACAAAGATAGCAGAGGTTGGATTGACTATTGAAACTCATCAGAAAGGTACAGGTTGTGCTGAGTGTTACGATACAGGTTATCGTGGCAGGGTTGGAGTTTTTGAGTTATTAGAGATAACAGATAGTATCAGACATATGATAAATAAGCGAGCATCAGCATTTGAGATCCGTCAAGAGGCAAGAAATAATGGTTTCAAGACGATGTTAGAGTACGGTATATATTTAGTTGAGCAGGGCATTACCACTCCAGAAGAGGTATTGGCTGTTACACAGGTAGAGTAAAAATATGGCTTCATTTAATTACATAGGAACAACATCAGAGGGTAAAGTAGAGCGTGGCACAAAAGAGTCTAGCTCAAAAGTAACGCTTACAAATGAGTTAATGCGTCAAGGTATCTTTGTGTCTGATATATCGGAAGTTTCTGTGAAGAAGGGACAGTTTGATACATTCCGTAATCTATTTGCTGCTAAGAAAAACCTAGCAGATACATTTTTTCAATTATCACTTTTATTAAGATCAGGTATCACCTTAGTTGACGGAATAAATATTATTGCAAAATCTGAAAAAAATGAAGGACTTAGAGAAGCGTTGCAAGATTCTGCATCTAAGGTTTCAGAGGGTATGAGATTTTCAGAATCGCTTGCAAGGTATCCAAATATATTTGATCCGATGTATGTCAATCTAATTAAAGCGTCTGAGAATATCGGTAGATTATCTGCAGTGCTTGGTGATATTGCAGAGTATGAAGAGTATAAGCAGAAGAATAACGATAAGGTATCATCAGCGCTTATATATCCGATGACAATTTTAGTTCTTGGTATGGGAGTGTTAGGATTTCTTTTATCTGTTGTTGTGCCAAAGATGGAGAAGATTTTTTCATCAATGAAACAAGAAGTTCCAGGTACTACTAAGTTATTATTAGCTGTATCAGATTTTATAATTAATTATGGTATTATACTTTTAGTTTTTGTATTGTTTGTTATATTTGTTACACGTTACAATTTTAGAAATAATATGAAATTTAGATTAAAGGTTGATAAGCGTCTGTACAATATAAAGTTAGTATCAACAACTTTAGTCGCAAAATTTGCACATATATTAGCGTTTCAACTTAGAGAGGGACTTCCATTAACGGATGCTTTATCGCATGCTAGTAGTACGTTAAATAATAAATATCTTCAGTCTGTAATAAATGATGTTAGAACATCAGTTCAGTCAGGTGTCAAGTTTTCAAAAGCTATAAAAAATGCAGAAGTTTTCCCTGAGCTATTTCCAGCTGCAGTATCAACAGGTGAGTCATCAGGTAATATGCCAGATCTATTAGATAGAGTGAACGAGTTTTACTCTAAACAAGTAGACAAATTTTTAACACAATTTGTATCATTAATTGAGCCATTATTTATAGTATTTATCGGTGGTATGGTTGGGTTTATCATAGTATCAATAATGCAACCTTTATTTCAGATGAATTCTATGGTAGGATAGAGCAAATTATCGATATATTACGAAATAATATAAGAGAGTGTAGAGTTGCAAAATAATCCATTTGAATATGAGTTTTATGATTTAGTAAATAAAGCTGATAAAATAAGAAAAAATTTATGGGGCGAGAAAGCCTTTTTTGTAAAGAATATGCATATAAATTATTCAAACATTTGTGCTAGTCATTGTAAGTTTTGTGCGTTTGCCAAAGACGATGGTGATGTTGGTGCGTATGAGATGAGTATTGATGATGTAGTATCATATATATCAGAGTACGCAGAAAGCCTGCATGAAGTTCATGTTGTAGGATCGCTTCATCCAGATTATCCATTTAGTTATTATACAGATATGTTATCGGCTATTAAGAGTAGCTATCCACATATATCAATCAAAGGTTTTTCAGCTGTTGAGATTGATTATTTTTCAATGATATCTGGTTTATCTATTGCAGAAGTTCTAAGATCATTACAAGCTGTAGGTTTAGAATTAATGCCTGGTGGTGGAGCAGAAATTTTTGATGAAAAAGTTAGAGCAGAAATTTGTCCAGAGAAGATCTCAAGTGATAGATGGCTGGAAATTCATAGAATAGCTCATAAAGAGGGTATTCGTACTAATGCGACAATGCTATACGGACATATAGAGAACGATAAAGATAGGTTTGATCATCTATTAAGACTTAGAAAGCTTCAGGAAGAGACAGGTGGATTTGTATCATTTATCCCGTTATCTTTTCATCCAGTTGGCACATTTTTATCACACGTTCATCAGTCAACAGGAGTTGATGATATCCGAGTTATAGCAGCATCAAGGATAGTGCTAGATAATATTCCCCATATCAAAGCGTACTGGGTAATGCTTGGAAGTAAAACTGCACAGGTAGCATTGCGTGCAGGGGCAGATGATTTAGATGGTACGATAATAAAAGAGAATATAACTTATGCAGCAGGAGCAAAGTCAGAAGATTCTATGCTTGAGGGTGAGTTAGTTAATCTTATAAAATCTGCAAACATGATACCCGTAATGAGAGATTCATTTTATAAGGAGCTAAAAGTATGGCAGATATAGTATTTATTAATCCATCGGCAAATATGATTCTTATTAGTAGACAGTTGAAATTGCGTGGCATAAGTGTAGTTTTAGCTAATGTCGAGGATATTTATTCGCCTTCAGTAGATAGGGTTAATTATTTTTTAACTGACCACTATCGCACATTTGAGATGAATAGTCAGTCGGATAGTAGAGAGAGTAAAAAAGAAGAACGTATGTTTTTGTTTAAACCTACGATTATAAATAAGCTTCGTATGTTGACGGTTAATATGTCACTTAAGCGTATCAACAAAGATTTAGAGAGTGGTGTATTTAACGATCTTGTAATGTACAAGAGCAATATGCTTTTTAAGTCGGATCTTTCAAGCAGTGAAGTTGTTTCATTCAGATATTTATCAGAGGTTAGAAAGGCTTATAGCACGGCTAAAATATTTACAAAGTCTATTAATAAAGATAGTGATTATAAGATTTTCAAATATAATTCAGCGTTTGATTATAAGACTGTGTTAGGCAGAGATTATTTTGTATTTTTTGCAGATAAGAGCCGTCTTGAGATGTATGTATTTAATGGTGATTTAGTAATTATTTCAAAACATGATGATCCTATATCTATCGTAAAAAAACTTATCCCAACAGTTGAGGGTTATAGTTTCACAGTTAAAAGTAGTTCAATTATAAAGATTTCACGTTCACCTTATATAGAGATTATATCACCAGACACATTTCTTTTTAACGACTATAGTTTCGGTAAAACATCTGTTGTACTTCCATCTTATTATTATGATAAGGCTGCTGATTTTATAGTAAAACTTATATCTAAAAAATAATTAAGCGTAGACAATATTAATATTTAGGATACATTATGAAAATTAAAACGGCAGTTTTTCCAGTTGCAGGTTTTGGCACAAGAATGCTTCCAGCGACTAAAGCTATACCTAAAGAGATGATAACGTTAATTGATAAACCACTTATTCAATATGCAGTTGAAGAGGCGATTGATTCAGGAATTGAACGTATCATATTTATAACAGGTAGAACTAAAAAAGCTTTAGAAGATCATTTTGATATTAATGTAGAGTTAAATAACACTCTTCTTGAGTCGGGCAATTTAGAGATGTTGGAAGAGATTAAAAAGATAAGTGAGATGGTTAATCTTGTTTATGTCCGTCAAAAGCGTATGCTTGGATTAGGCGATGCTATATTATGTGTTAAAGATATTGTAAATGATGATCCGTTCGTTGTAATCCTTCCAGATGATATTATATTATCAGACGTTCCAGTTGTTTCACAACTTATGACTCAGTTTGAAGAGTATGGATTTCCTATTGTCTCAACGATGAAAGTTAAAGAAGAGGATACGAGTAAATATGGTATCGTCAAATTTAAAGAGTGTATAAACGATAGATTATCACTACTAGATTCTTTAGTTGAAAAACCAAAAACTAACTCTCCCTCAACCAATGCTATTATCGGCAGATATGTTATAACAAGTTCAGTTATGAAAGCGTTAGAAGAGATTAATGTCGGTTGTAATAACGAGTTACAATTAACAGATGCGTTAAACTTAGTTGCAGCAAGAGAGAGTGTGTACGGTTATGAATTTGAAGGCAAACGATTTGATTGTGGTACAAGATCAGGATTGCTAGAGGCTACTATCAACTTTGCGTATAAGCGTTCAGACCTTAAAGAAGATTTGGTTAAGATTATAAAAGAGTTGCCAAATAATTAAAATTTTTAGTTAAGTTATATATTGTGAATTTAGAAACTTAATTACTATAAATGTCAAAAATTATTGTGAGATAATTGAACTCCATACTATATTAACATGGCATAATATTAAAACTTGTTATCTAGTAACTGAAATCTAATTGCACCAATATGTTTTTAATTGAAAATATATTATCAAGTTGTATGAAATCTACTTGCACCAATAATTAATAAATTTTAAAATCTATAAACAGCTTACTTATTGATAGTAAGCTTATTTTTTAATTACATATAACTATAGTTATTGCAATAATGGTTGGTGATTATATCATACATTAACTTCATCTAATTTCTAAATAGTAACTAGTTTTTAAAAGTAGTTTACTATATTTCCAGATAAAATTAGATAAGCCTAAATGTGATATGAGGTTTTAATTATGAAAACTATAGACAGTATTGCTAAAGGGCATTTTATTCCGTTACTTCCAATAAGAGATATGATAGTTTTTCCACACATGGTAGTATCTTTAGTTGTAGGTCGTGAGTCTAGTATTCAGGCTGTTGAAGCAGCTTTAGAGGACGAGAATATTATTTTTTTAGCATGTCAGAAAGATTCAACTATAGATACACCAAGCAAAGAAGATATATATCAGTCAGGCACGATTGCGACAATAATTCGTATGAGTACAATATCTGAAGGTAAGATTAAGATTTTAGTTCAAGGAATTGTTAGAGCAAAGGTTGAAAAATATAAATCTATTAAACCATTTTTTATGGTTAAAACAGAGAATATAACTTCTAAGGTAGAAGAGGATAAATTACTTCTATCAGCAAAAACGAGAGCATTAAAAGAGCGATTAGAGCGTGCAACAGATTTAGATAAAAACCTAATACAAAATTTACTTCCACTTGTAGAAGAGGTTGATGATAGCGGTAAGATAGTGGATGTAATTGCAGGTAATCTAGGTTTAAAATTAGAGATAGCACAAGAGTTAATAGAGCTAGAATCAGAGTCAGAAAGATTAGATAAATTGTTAGTTCTAATCAATAATGAGATTGTAATATCGGAATTAAAGAGTCAGATTTTCTCAGACACAAAAGGACAAATAGATAGAGGACAGCGAAACTTTTTTTTAAAAGAGCAGTTAAAAGTTATCAAGCGAGAGTTAGGAGAAGAAGAGGTTCACCTAAGAGAGTCAGATGAGTACAAGAAAAAAATCCGTAAAGCAAAGATGCCAAAAGACGTTAAAAAAGAGGCAGAGAAACAGCTTGATAGATTAACCAATATGCATCAAGACTCACCAGAAGCTAACATTGTTAGAACCTATCTTGATCTATTAACAGATCTACCGTGGAGTATTAGTACGGACGATAATTTAGATATAAAAAATGCAAGTAAGATTTTAGAAGAGGATCATTATGGATTAGATGAGATCAAAGAACGAGTATTAGATTTTCTTGCAATTCGTTCACTAAACAGCAGTATGAAAGCACCTATATTATGTTTAGTAGGTCCTCCAGGCGTTGGTAAAACATCGTTAGGCAGATCGGTAGCGGCAGCAATGGGTAGAAAGTTTTTGTCAATTAGTTTCGGAGGCGTTAGAGATGAAGCAGAGATTAGAGGACATAGACGAACATACGTTGGTGCAATGCCAGGCAGAATAATACAAGGTTTAAATACAGTAGGATCGAGCAATCCAGTTTTCATATTAGATGAGATAGATAAGTTAGGTTCAGATTTCAAAGGTGATCCATCGGCTGCATTATTAGAAGTTTTAGATCCAGTACAGAACAAGAATTTTATAGATCATTATTTAGCTTTACCGTTTGATTTAAGTAAAGTATTATTTATAACTACTGCAAATATTTTAGATGCTATTCCTTTGCCGTTGCAAGATAGAATGGAGATAATTCATATTCCGGGCTATACAGAGGAAGAGAAAGTTATCATTGCAGAGAAGTATATAATAGCTAGTGCGATCAAGGAAAACGGTTTAACAAGTAAGCAGATAAGTTTTGATAAGCATTCAATAATGAAACTCATATCAGCGTATACAAGAGAGAGTGGACTGCGTCACCTAGAGCAAGTTATAAATAAGTTATGCAGAAAAGTAGGACGTGGTATAGTTGAAAAGAAGTATAGCAAGTTTAAAGTTACAGAGAAGAATTTGAGTGATCTTTTAGGTCCTGATAAGTATATGAAAGAGGATGAGTTAACAAGCAGTGATATAGGAGTTGCAACAGGTCTTGCATGGACACCAGTAGGAGGCGAGGTTCTATTTGTTGAGTGTGCAAGATATGAGGGCAGTGGAAATTTAATAGTAACAGGAATGTTAGGTGACGTTATGAAAGAGTCATCAAAGGCGGCATTAAGTTTTATTAAAACGGTTGCATCAGATTATAATATTGATAGTAAATCATTTACGGAGTATGATTATCATATTCATGTTCCAGCAGGAGCAATTCCTAAAGATGGTCCATCAGCGGGAATAACGATAGCTACGGCGTTACTGTCTATATTGACATCGAAGAAAGTTCGTCATGCAGTTGCGATGACTGGCGAGATAACGATAACTGGCAGAGTTTTACCGATCGGTGGTTTGAAGGAAAAATTACTTGCGGCTAAACGAATAGGAGCAACGACGGTTATAATACCTAAGAAGAATGCTAGGGATTTGTTGAAACTTCCAGCGTATGTCACAAAGTCTATGAAGCTTATAGAAGTTAGTACTTTTAAAGAAGTTGCGAAACATGCAATAGTGGGATTATAAATGATATTGATTTATACATACATATTAGTATAATAGAGTTAGATGAAGATATTAGAAAAACTCAGAATTAAATTTAGATTAATGTTATCACTAGATAGATCACCTAGAGATTTAGCACGCGCTACTTTTTTAGGTGTTTTAATAGGACTTTCACCGTATATAGGTTTCCATACTTATATAGCGTTATTTTGTTCTACCTTTTTTAATCTTCCCGTATACCCATTAATTTTAGGAGCATACATTACTAACCCTATAACGATACCGTTTATATATGGAGCTACGACAAAGTTTGGTGCATTTATACTTGGTAGAAAGATAGTAATCCCAGATGATTGGAGTTCAATAAATTTCAGTAATGTGAAAGATTTTTTTGAAAGCATTCTTCTACCGTTTATAGTAGGCACACATGTAGTCGGTTTAATTGCAGCTGTGTTATCATATTTAATAGTTTATTTTATAGCATCTAGATACCAAGGCAAATAATTTACAAATATAAGTTTAAGTTTATTTTCATATTGAGCGATATGATAAGTAAGAGTTATGAGAACTATGTATATGGTTTGTTTTAATATTAATTTATATGAGAGTAGATTTCAATATATTTATACAGTTTATTTTCATATTAAATAAGATGAGAGTATAAATATATCAATTAGATCCACCTAGTTTATTTTTTTATTAAGTAATAGATAAGTAAATTATTTTCAATTTTGTACGATACTATCAAATAATATAGACAAAACAATTATATTACTATATCATAAGTCTTAATTTTGTATATTAGTTACAAATAATTAAGTTATGGTCACGGGGTAATTTAGATATGGCACAATTGGTAGCAATAGCATCTGGTAAAGGTGGTGTTGGTAAAAGTTTTTGTTCATCTAGTTTAGCGATATCACTTTCATCCTCAAAACATAAAGTGTTGCTAGTAGACATTGATTTAGGTGGCGCAAACCTACATAATTTTGTAGGCTTAAAAATACCTGGTGTAAGCTTATACAATTTTATACGAGATAAAGCGAAGTTAGAAGAAGTTATTGTTAAATCACCAGCGGGTGTAGATTTCATCGGAGGCTCAGGAGATGTGTTAGGCATGGCTAATATATCTAAGCATGAGAAGATGAAGATATTAACGAATTTAAAATCATCATCGTATGATTATGTCATAATGGATCTAGGTGCAGGTACCAGTTTTAATATGATAGATATATTTAATGTTGCAGATAAGAAAATTGTTATAATGAGTGGAGAGCCAACATCAATTGAAAATGCGTATGGTTTTCTGAAAGTTGCAATTTTCAGACATATAGAAAGACTGATTGCAAATAGATGGGATTTTGAAGAGATGAACAAGAAGTTACGCAGTAAGAGTATGAACTTTCCATCTGTCCAATCTATCATTGATTTAGCTGATAAGATAGATCCGAAGATGTCGAAAGCGATAGAGTCGTTTATAGAATATTTTAGACCAGGCATGATATTAAACATGGTTAAATATAAGAGAGAGTTAAATGTTTTTCACGGATTTTCATCAGTGGTTGAAAAATATTTAAATATTAATGTAGAGAAATTAGGCTTTATTCCTTATGATGAGGATATAAGCGAGTCAATAAAGTTACTTCAGCCTTATTATACGAGGCATCCAGAGAGTGATGTAGTTGGTTGTATAGATGATATACGCGATCAAATACTTCTTAAATTGTAGTTACAATATTATCTATTTTTAGAGAATGGGGATTTAAATGGAACAAATTTTTGATTTGTCAGAAAGTTATAATTCAGATAGCGATGTTGATATAATTGAGCTTGTCGGAATGAAGCTAGGCGATGAAGAATATGCAATTGATGTTTTAAAGATACAGGAAATAATAAAAACTGTAGAGATAACTGTTGTCCCACGTTTGGACAACTACATATTAGGCGTGATGAATTTGAGAGGAAAAGTTATTCCTGTTATGGATTTAAGGATAAAATTTAATCTTAACAGCCATGATTTTGAGCAAACTACACGTATTATTGTTGTGCGTTTTGATAGAAGTAATATAGGTTTCGTAGTAGATGAAGTAACGGCAGTTATTCGTGTTACTAAAGAGATGATAGAACCTGCTCCACCACTTGTAGGCTCAGTTGGTCAAG
This sequence comes from uncultured Deferribacteraceae bacterium, assembly GCA_947039055.1. Classification (GTDB taxonomy): domain Bacteria; phylum Chrysiogenota; class Deferribacteres; order Deferribacterales; family Mucispirillaceae; genus CAMQYB01. The sequence continues at coordinate 765 of CAMQYB010000006.1, read as the reverse complement.
AGTATATATTAGGTATATGCAGATACGATGATCGACTTGTTATGATACTTGATATTGATAGAGTATTAAAAGATGGCAATAACATCGGTGATAGTGATCTTAGAAAAATAATGTTAGGTGGTAAAGGTGGCAAATCTAAAGCTACTGCTAAGAGTAAACCAGCAGAACCAAAAGCTCCTACGACTAACGGATCAGGTGCGAAACCACAAGCTGTAGCTCCGGTTGCGGAAGCTCCACAAGCTGTTTCAGCACCAGCTGAAGACAGTACAGATATAGATCAAGCGATAATGGAAGAGCTAAAGAAGAGAGAGTTAGAAACTGATCAATTAAATCAAGAGAAGAAATCTAATCCAGTTGCGAAAGCTCCTGTAATAGAAGAAGAAGATGAAGATGAAGGCGATGAGTTTGGAAGTATAGATGATATGATAGCTGCTGAATTATCAGCAAGAGAGAAAGAAACCGAAGCTTTAAACATCAGACGTAGAGGAGACTCTGTTGAAGATGTTTTAGCTGATGCTGTATCTCAGTCAGGCGTAGAAGAGACAGTTCATGTTTCACAAGATGAGTTAGATTCTTTAATATCAAAAGAACTTAATATGAGAGAGAAAGAAACTGAAGAGCTTAACAAGAAAAAGCGTAAGGATTCAGAAAAAAAAAATTAGCTCAAGTTGACGATAATTTAGACACGTCGGCTGGTTTATCGGACACGGCAGGCAGTCCACTTGGCACGTCAGATAGTTTGTTGGACAATGGTGCTAATCAGTC
>CAMQYB010000005.1 GCA_947039055.1 uncultured Deferribacteraceae bacterium | reverse complement strand
TTATTAAATCTCTTGGTAGTTCTATTCTACTTGATCCGATTACAGGAAGTAACGGTAAATTTATAGATATTAACGGTGTGTTATATATAGTAGTTACAGATGGTGGTACTAAGATGTATAAAATTACAGATTCAGGAGAAACCATAGTTACAGGTGATATACTTCCAATGGATCTTGAATCGATCACTACTGATGGTACGTATGTATATATTACATCAAGAGCAACGAACAGCAGTACGTTACAGTCATCGGTTTATACTCTTGTTGCAGGTGCATTAAGTAAGGTTGCTGATGCAGTGGATATAAGCATTGATGGTGCTGTAACTCCAGCTGTTGTTTCTTTAGGAAAAGAGTTTGGATTATTGATTATTGATGTTGAAAATATAGGTAGTAAAAATGTTCTTAGATACAATAATCTTATTGTATCAGATGGACCGTTTGTAATGCCTAACTAATCAGTAGTTAATATAATAAGTTAGCGTTTAGTTTTAGTAATGATGAATGGATAAGTTGCTAATTATAATAGAGAGGATGAGTGTTTAACGCTCATCCTTTTTTATATCGACACTCAATAACTTTGATATTTATACACTTAAAAACTTTATATCTATTCACGTTTAATTTATTTATCACACTATAAACTAATCTCAATTAACGGTTTAAAATATTAATTAGAATTAACTATTTGAGAGATTGATGAAGAGAAAATATAATTATAGAAAATATTATATTAGATGTGTTCGTTGTATCAAATATGTTTATTAAAGTATTAAGAAAGAGATAAGGAGATTTATAAATGTTTAAACAGTTAGGGAAGTTCATGTTATTAGCAGTAGGTATGATAATGGTATCTGTATCATGTGCAGAGGATGCAAAAAATGAAACACCAGAGGAGGCAAAAGATTTTATTGATTTTGCAACAATGGAAGGATATTCAAATCCGATTATTCAAGGAATGAAAATTAATTTAGCTCCAGCTAGTGATATAAGACGTAATGGCGATCTTTTAGATAACGCAGATAATAAGAGTGTGATTTACACATATATCGATCAGCCAGTAAAAAGTGATAACACAGAAGCTGTTTATCAGTTTGGCGATGCACAATTTTTTGGTGTAGAGATTATAGGTACTGGTAAAGAGAGACAATTAAAATTTGTTTTCAGTAAGGGAACAGGTGATGTGTCAGAATTTTTTACTACATCAGGAGCTGTTACGTTTGATGCAACAAAAACTGTGAACACTATTCCAGCAGTTATCAACAATTTCACAAACTTAGCAATAGGTGGTGGGTATAAATTTTTAGATCAAGAATATTTTAAAATATCTGGTAATGATATGATTGATGATGATAATCATACTCTTTTTATATATAACGATAGATTTACTGATAATAAAACTTACGCTGTATATAAAAGTACAAGCGTTGCAAATCCTAATAGATTTGTAGGTGTGATATTAACAAGTACGGCAATTTCAAGAACATTAGATTTTTATGTTGCAGGGACTGCTCAAGCTCCAGAATATTTTACAACAGCAGAGGGTGTAAATTTTAATATTAAAGCTACTCAAAATATGCCACCAAATACATACTTAGATAATGCAGCTGGTAAATCATTTCAATTAGTTATTGATTATGATGGTAATGTAACTAAGTTAGCGAATGATGGAGATATAGTTTTTGGTGCTACAACATACGATTATGTAAATAGCACTAATCCACTTCAAGCTGTGTATAAAGTTGCAGAAACAAGTAAGTTTTTTGGAGTAGTAATTAATGAAGATACTTTAGATTTCTATTTGGATAATAGTTCTAATACGGCAGCTTATTGGACAGTTGAGAATGATGTTAAATTTGTACAAGGAGCAGAGGCAATTTTAGCTACAAGAACTCCAGATGGATCATTCATTAAAGGTGTTCCAAGTGATAATGTTTCAAGTGTTGCAGATCAAGTGCCAGATTCTGGTAAGTTATCTGGAGTATATAAAAACAGTCAAGCTTATCTATTAGCAGATAATAAGAGTAAAGGTAATCCAGGCACATTGTTTGTAGGTATAGTAGATGACATAGGACCAGTCAGTATGAGTTCTCAGGTTGCAACAAATGCTGTTGCTGATATGATATCTCATTCATTGCAAGTGTTCACTACAGATGCATATATAGTTTCTCCAGTCAGCACTGAGATTAAGATGTTTGACAAAGAGGGCGAACTTATAGATGTTGCAGATGGATATCTTAGTAGTCTCACAGCTGCATCTTATGCGATCGGAACAGGTGCTAATGGTAAAACATATTTAGCAACGAATGATAATGTTAATCAAAGAGCACGAATTCATCAATTAACAGGTGCAGGAATAAGTGCACAAATATTACTTGCTACTACTAACTTAATTCCAACATCAGTAACTGGAATGGATTCTGAAATTTATGTTGTAGGTACGGTTGGAGAGGATGTTATTATTAATACAGGTACTGGTACATCTTCAGTTATCGCAACTGTTACAGGATCTGATGGTAAGATATTTGTTATAAATGATGTTTTATATTTAGTTGTGAAGGACGGTGCTACTTCTAAAATGTATAAAATTAGTGGTAAGGTAGCTTATTCGGTTACAGGAGCTACGCTTCCAGAGAATGTTGAGTCTATTGTTTCAGATGACAAATATGTTTATGTTGTAACAAGAACGGATGTTGGTGCTAATTTAATAGCATCAGCGTATACCCTTTCTGATACAACTTTAACTAAGATTGCAGATACAACTTCGATACAAGTTATCGCAAGTGTTACTCCATCACTAGTTTCATTAGGATCAGATTTAGGTATTGTTATTTTTGATGTTGAAAATATATACAGTAATAAGGTTATTAGATACAATCACTTTAAAGTAAGTGGTACACCGTTTCAAATGCCTGCATCTGGTTATTAAATTTTTAGTGGTTTAAAATCAAATTTTAGTAATTTATAAAAGATTACTAATTATAATAGAGAGGGATGAGTGTAATGCTCATCCTTTTTTTATATCTAGACATTATGTTTTTTATATTCAAGCACGCTAAATTTAATTTTAAAAGTAGTTATAGATATATCAATTATAAGTTTTAATTATTGTGTCAAATTTATAATTTGAGAGATTTATGTAGAGGAAATATAATTATCCACAATAATATATTACATAAATTCATTGTAAATAAATAAGTATTAATATGTAGAGATTGAAGGAGACATTAAAGATGTTTAAAAAAATAAGTAAGCTCATATTATTAACAGTAGGAATGTTGATAATATTTGTCTCATGTGTTGAAAGTAAAAAGGCTACACCTCCATCAGATGAGGAGAAGGTAGAGCAGGATTTTGTTGCACTATCAGCTATGGAAGGTTATCCAAATCCGATTGTACCAGGTATGAAACTGAATATATCTGATGATTTTAGAGAGAGAACAAGTGGCGATCTTGTAGATCATGCAGATAACGAAACTCTTGTTTACACATATGTATATCAGCCAGATAAATTTAATGGAAGACAAGCTGTATATAGATATGGTGCTGACCAATTTTTTGGTGTTGAAGTTATTGGTGAAGGTGCAACTAAATATTTAAAATTTATATTCAATAAAGTAGAAGGTAATAAATCAGAGTTTTTTGATAGTTTAGAAACAGTTGATTTTGATACAGATAAAACTATAAGGAGTATTCCAGACTCTATTAATAATTTTAAAAATTTAGTTGTAGGTGGTGGATATAAATTTTTAGATGGAGCAGAGTTTTCAGTATCTGAACGTAACATGATAAATAGAAGTAAGAATGCTCTTTTTCAGTACGATGATTATTTAGGTGATAACAAAACTCATGCTATATATCAGACTACGAGCAAATCAAACTCTAACCAGTTTATAGGAGTGAAGTTAGTAAATAGTGCTAGCCCAAGAGTATTAGAATTCTATGTTGATGGCACTAAAGAGAAACCAACATTTTTTCTAACAGCAGAGAGTGTAAATTTTGATACTAAAGCTACATTTACACTTCCAGTAACTACATTCTTAGATGATGTTGCTGGTAAAACATTTCAACTTCCTATTAGTTATGAAGGAGAAGAAACTCAGATAGCTGATAATGGAGATATAATTGTAGATAATAAAATATACAGATATGTAAACAGTATTGTTTCAGGTAGAGCTGTGTATCAAGCTGGAAGTTTAAATAAGTTTTTCGGTGCGGAAGTTAATGGAGATAAGTTAGATTTCTATTACGATAATAAATCTGATATACCTGATTATTGGACGAGATTAGGAGATGTTAGATTTACAAAAGGTAAGGATGCGATATTAGCTATAAAATCAACATCTAAATTATTTGTAAATGGAGTACCAAGTGGTAATATTACAGATAATTCAAACCTTATACCAATAGATGGATATATCTCTGCAATTTATAGAGATGGAACGATGTATATATTCAGTCGTAACTCAGCATACAACCAAGGTAGACTTTTTACGGGAGTAGCAGATGAAATAGGTCCAATTGGTGCTAGCACTTATGTTAATCCTCAAGTAGGTGCGAACTATCCTAACACTTTACAGATGTTTGGCAGTACTGGATATCTAATGTATTTAAATTCTGGATATATTAGACTGTATAATAGTGCTGGAAATGGATTAAGTATTCCTTATGGAGGATATTTTTATAGTTCAATTCGTGGAACTATGCACGCAGTTGGAGGAGAATTAGATGAGAGTGTTTATTTAGCGAGTAATATGATGAATGGTTACAATTACCCATCTATCAGAAAAGTTACAAGTAATGGAATATTTGGTACTTATCTTTATCTTGCAAATCGCTACATGACTCCTTCATCAGTGGTTAGAACAACCGACGAGGTTTATGTTGCAGGACAGTATGGTACACGTGTTTATATTGTAACAGGCACAGGAAATTCATCTATTCATGTAGCGAATGTTGTAGGAACGAATGGTAAATTATTTGTCTTTAATGATATTTTATATTTAATTGTGAAAGATGGTCACAACTATAAAATATATAAAATCCATAACGGAGAAACTCTCTTAGTGACAGGTACATTTCCAGCAGGTTTTGAGGATATAGTTGCAGATGATAAGTATGTTTATATTATATCAAGATCGAATGGAGGAGATTATTTAACTCCATCAGTTTACTCTCTTGATAATGTAACATTAACTAAGTTAGCAGATGCGAACACAATAACTATAGATGGTGCTGTTCATCCTGCATTAGTTTCATTAGGATCTGAGTTAGGAGTCGTTATTATAGATGTTGAAGTGATAGGTGGAAAAAGATTACTTAGATACAATCACCTTATGGTAATTGATGATATATTTGAAGCACCATCAACAGCGTCTGTATATTAGATGTGTATTTTTAAATAGTTAGAATTTTAGAATAAATTTTAGTGATTTATAAAAGATTACTAATTATAATAGAGAGGGATGAGTGTAATGCTCATCCACTTTTTTTATAGATAGATAGTGGTTTATATCTCTTATTGATATAAATATAATCCACGAAATAAATCTATAAAAAATAGTTTAATTTAAATTTGTATCTCATTATTAGTTAAAGGTTTTAAAAATTAATCGCAACTAATTCTTTGAGAGATTTATAAAGAGAAAATATAATTATGCACAATGATAAATAGAAAAGGAGAAATTCAAAATGTTTAAACGATTAGGTATGCTAATGATATTAGCGATAGGTTCACTTATGGTGTTTGTTTCATGTGCAGAGGATAAGGCAGATGATGACATTCCACCTGTTGATTTTGCTGATTTTACAGCCTTTGCAGCGATGGAAGGTTATGCAAATCCGATTATTCCAGGTATGAAACTAAATTTAGTTGATGCGCTTAGAGTAAATAGTGGTGATCTGATAGATAATGCAGATAACAAAACTATATTCTACACATATGTAGATCAACCAGTAAAAACTGATAACACTCAAGCTGTGTATAAATTTGGTGATGCACAATTTTTTGGTGTTAAAGTTTCAGGTGAGGGTAGTGGTAAAGCATTAACATTTGTGTTTGAGAAAACAGCAGATGATAAATCAGCTTTCTTTACAACTGCAGCAGCAGTTACTTTTGATGTAGCTTTAACTAAAAATAGTATTCCTGCATCAATTGACAATTTTAGAAATTTAGCAGCAGGTGCTGGGTATAAATTTTTAGATAAAGAAGCTTTTATTATATCTGGAGATAATATGATTGATGATGATAACCATACTCTTTTCACATATAATAATCACTTAGCTGATAACAAAACCCATGCTGTATATAAAAGTACTAGCGTAGTAAACCCTAGTCAGTTTCTAGGTGTAATATTAGTAAGTAGCAGTAATCCAAGAGTATTAAAATTCTATGTTAATGGCACAGCTCAAAATCCAACATATTTTCCAACAGCAGGAGATGTTAATTTTGATACAGAAGCAACAGATAAACTTCCTACAAAATCATTTTTAGATGAGGCGGCAGGTAGATCATATCAACTTATTATTGAAAATAACGGAGTTTTAACTAAGTTAGAAGATAACGGTGATATAGTTCATGGTGCGACTACATACGCATATGTAAGTAGTGCTGATCCACTTACTGCTGTATATAAAAAAGGTGCAACTGAGTTTTTTGGTGTTCAGATTGATGAGGCTAAATTAAACTTCTATTTAGATAATAGTAGTGATCCAGCTATTGGTGCATATTGGACTGCTGAGAATAATGTTAAATTTGTAGAAGGAACGGGTGTTATGTTAGCTAAAGGAACTCCTAATTCAGCGTTACTTAATGGATCGCCAAGTGTTAATATTACAGATGTAGATGGTCAAGTTCCAACAACTGGTGTGATAGCTTCTTTATATAAAAATAATGAGCTACATCTTTTAGCTGATAATAAAACTACAGGACAATCTGGAACGTTATTTAAGAAAGTTATTAACGATCCTACGTTATCAGTAGTTGCCTCAGAAGTTGCAACAAATGCTGTAACGGAGATGAAATTTAATTCATTACAACTTATAGGTACAACGTTATTCATCGTGTCAAAAGATGATACCAACGTTAATATCTTTAATGCTGATGGAACATTGATATCTAGAAAAATAGGGTTTGATAATTCTGTTAAAGCTCACACATATGCGATTGGAGCGAACAGTGGCGATAAGTTTATTATGGCAAGTAACAACACAAGTGGTAACGCTGGAAAATATCGTATAGTGGAGAGTACAGGTTTTCAAGGGACTCCACTTGGACTTATAGACACGTCTATGGTTCCTACATCAGTAATTGGATTTAACGAGTATGTTTATATGGCTGGTAATGTGGCAGGAGATGTTAAAATTATTAAATCTCTTGGTAGTTCTATTCTACTTGATCCGATTACAGGAAGTAACGGGAAGTTGATAGAGATTAAAGGTATGTTATATTTAATAGTTACAGATAGTGGTACTAAAATGTATAAAATTACAGAGGATACAAATGCTATCGTTACAGGAGCTACATTACCAGTAGATTTTGAATCAATAGTCGCTGATGATAAATATGTATATATTACATCAAGAGCTACTAACGGCACAACATTGATACCAACTGTTTATACGCTTAGCGACACAACATTAACTAAGGTTGCAGATGCAACTGCTATGACTATTGCAAATGTTTCTCCTGCTGTTGTTTCTTTAGGAAGCGATTTAGGGATAGCTATTGTTGATGTTGAAAATATCGATGGTAAGAATGTTCTTAGATTTAATAATCTTATCGTATCTGATGGACCGTACGTTATGCCATAAATTTTATTTAATTGTTTATAAGTTTAGAATTAGGTTTTAGTAACTATTAATTATGAGTTAATAGTTGCTAAGATATGTAGATAGGATGAGTGTTATGCTCATCCTTTTTTGTTACTATTTTATTATTAATATTATTTATGTTAGATATTAATTATCTTTCTATTAACTAACGGTTTAATTAATTGATTGTAATTGTTTTTTTGAAAAATATAAAAAGTAAAAATATAATTATACAAAATAGAGAGGTTTAAATATGTTTAAGAATTTATGGAAGTTGATACTATTATCAGCAGGAATGTTAACGATATTTATTTCATGTGCTGATGATAAAAAAGATGATACTCCACCTGCTGAGGCTAAAGATTTTATAGAGTTCGCATCTATGAACGGTTATGCAAATCCTATTATAAAAGGTATGAAAGTAAACCTTGCAGATGATAGTAAAGATAAAACAATCGGTGATATTTTAGATAATGCTGATAATAAAACTATATTTTACACATATGTAGATCAACCAGATAAATATAATAATACGAGGGCTGTATATAGAGCAGGTGCTAACGGTTTTATGGGTGTAGAGATTATAGGTACTGGAGCTGATAAACAGTTAAAATTTATATTTAATAAAAGTGCTGATAATAAATCAGAGTTTTTTGAAAATGGAAAAGATGTTAATTTTGATCCATTAAAAACTAAAACTAATATTCCAGAGTCGATTAATAATTTTATAAACTTAGCAGCAGGTGGAGGGTATAAATTTTTAGATACAGAGTCGTTCTTTATATCTGGAACGGATATGGTTGATGATGATAATCATGTTCACTTCACATTCAATAATTATTTAAACGATAACAAAACCCATGCAGTATATGAGAGTTCAAGTGCTGTAAATCCTAATCAGTTTATAGGTGTTATATTGGTGAGTGATGAGAGTCCACGAGTATTAGATTTTTATGTTGATGGCACGGCTTCAAGTCCAACATATTTTCCAACAGCTGAGGGTGTAAATTTTGATAATAAAGCTACTGTAAATCTTCCACCTAAAACATATTTAGATAATGTTGCTTATAAATTATTTCAACTTATTATTAATTACGAAGGTATGTTGAGTCTAATCGGTTTGAACGGAGATATTGAATCTTATGGAACAGTCTATAAATATAATAAAAGCGATTCACCTCTTACTGCAGTATATCAAGTTACTGGTAAAAATGAATATTTTGGTGCAAAAATTAATGAAGCTAATTTAGATTTTTATTTCGATAATAGTCGTGATAATCCAGTTTACTGGACAACTCCTGAAGCTGTTAAGTTTGTAGAAGGTGCAGATACGATCTTAGCTACAAGAACACTTAATGGTGAATTTTTAAATGGTGTACCAAGTGATAATGTTACAACTGCTGAAATGGAAGTTCCAACCGAGGGCTTTATATCTGCACAGTATAAAAATGATATAGTGTATATATTGGCTGATAATAAAACTGCAGAAGAACCAGGTACGTTATATAAAGGGATAGCAGATGAGGTAGGGGTTATCGGTTCAAGTTCACAAGTTGCAACAAATGCTGTTGCTAATATTACGTCAGACTCATTACAAGTTATAGATAAAACTCCGTACATAATCTCACGAGATAGTGGAGACATTAAAATGTTTGATGAAGAGGGAGTGGTTATAGATGTGGGTGATGGACATGTTAGCAGTTTTGCTGGAATGTTCTATGCGATAGGTGCAGAGTTTAGTAACGGTTTTTATCTAGCAAGTAATAATTTAACAAAAACTGAGGCAAAGGTTCGTAAGGTCATAGCTGCTGGTATGAATAATTATAGCATCGTTGCACTTGCAAATAGTAATCTAGCTCCAACATCAGTTGTTAAAATAGGTGATGATGTTTATGTTGCAGGAGATGTTGGTGAAGACGTTATAGTTAATCGTGTTGTAACAACTTCTAATACTGTAACAGAGTTTGCGACAGTTACAGGAACAGATGGAAAGTTATTTGTTTTTAATAACACTTTATATTTAGTTGTAACAGATACTAGTACTAAAATGTATAAACTTCTTAATAATGGATCGTTTCTAGTTACAGGTGCTACTCTTCCAGTAGAGTTTGAGGCTATTACGGCTGATGATAAATATGTGTATATAACATCTAGATTATTTCACGGTATTCCGCTCAAACCAATAGCGTATACGCTTAATGATACAGTATTAAATAAGATAGCTGAGGGAGTTGTGATAACGGTTGTATCTAGTGTAACACCTTCACTTGTTTCATTAGGGTCTGATTTAGGTATAGTCATTTTTGATGTTGAAACAATAGATGGTAAAAATTTACTTAGATATCATCATCTTAAAGTATTTGATACACCGTTTACAATGCCTACATCTATTTATTAAATAGTTATAGGTTTTAAATTTATTTTTGTAATTATAAATCAGTAATTATATATATGAAGGGTGAGTGTAATACTCATCCTTTTTTTATTAGATCATTTACGTTTAAATATTAAATTAATATAAAGATTACTCTGAATAAATAACGAGATAATTAACGTGATAAATAATATTTAAACGTTATATCTTACTCTCAACACAAGCTTTTATATATAACTTATAATTAATAATTTGAGAGATTGATTAAGAAAAAATATAATTATGCAAGATAATATTTTTGATATGTTTGATGATCGATATTTTAATTGAGTAGATATAATATATATATGGTTAAGGTTATGAGCATATATTTATTTTTAGTATAAATAAAGAGAAAAGAAAGAAAAGGAGAAATTCAAAATGTTTAAACAATTAAGTAAGTTAATGTTATTAGCTCTAGGTGTGCTTACGGTATTTGCTGCATGCTCAGATGATGATTCAGGAACTACACCAGCACCAGCACCAGGTCCAGAGACGTATGATAATTTTACGCACTTTGCAGGAATGAAAGGATACACTAATCCGATTATCAATGGTATGAAACTGAACCTTGATAATAATACTGGAACTATAGTAGATGGTTTTGATAACAAAACTTTATTCTACACTTATGTAGATCAACCAGTAAAAACTAATAACACTCAAGCTGTGTACAAATTTGGTGATGCACAATTTTTTGGTGTAGAAGTTTTAGGTACGGGCGATACTAGACAATTAAAATTTGTGTTCAATAAAGGGACAGGTGATGTATCAGAATTTTTTACAACATCGGGAACTGTTACTTTTGATGCAACAAAAACTGTAAATACTATTCCAGCAGTGATTGATAATTTTATTAATCTTTCAGCAGGAACAGGATATATACTTCCTGGTGGTAAATCGTTTTCTATAGTTGGTGGTAATGTGGTTGATGCCGGTAATCATATTTTATTTACATACAACAATAAACTTAGTGATAATAAAACTCATGCTGTGTATCAAAGCACAAATGTATTAGACCCTAATGAGTTTTTAGGTGTTGAACTAGTAAATACAGCAAGTCCAAGAGTGATAAAATTTTATGTAAACGGTACAGCTTCAGCTCCTACATATTTTGCATCAGCTGATGATGTTGTATTTACTACAGAAGCAACTACATCTCTTCCAGAGCTAAGTTTCAAAGAGAATGTTGCTGGTAAGTCGTATCAACTTGTTATTACAAAACTTGGAACATTAACTAAACTTGGTGATACAACTCCTACAGCTGGAGATATACTTTTTAATACTAAAACTTATACAGTCGCAGAGGAAAAAACATCAACTACAGCTGTTTATAAAAATCCTGATGCAGATGAATATTTTGGTGTTGAAGTTGATGGTGCAAAATTAAATTTCTATTTTGATAACAGTACAGCTCCTACTGGTGCTTACTGGACAGATCCAGCTCAAGTTAAATTTGCATCAGCTAACGGTGTTCTGTTAGCTACAAGAACTATTAACGGTGGATTTGGAGTAACAGATAATTCAATTCCAACTGCAACACTTACACAGGCAAATGTAAAAACTAATGGAGCTGTTTCAACAGTGTATAAAGATAATATCGCATACACACTTGCAGATAATGAGACTCTTAATTCTGGCGGTACATTATTTAAAAATGTTATAAACGGTAAAACAGTAACTACAACAAGCTCAAATGTTACTGGAACAATCGTTGATAATATGATATCTACTTCGTTACAATTTATCGGTGATGATGTGTTCTTAGCTGTTCAAGATGGAGTGGATGCAGGATTTGCAAATGTTGAGTTCTTTAAATCTAATGGAGATCCGATATCACTAGTTTCTTCAAACCAGAAAGTTTTATGTGAAAGTTATGCAATAGGTGCTGGATCAATTAATGATAACGATGGTTTCTTTATTGCAACTTTAGCCTCTAATCAAGCAGCACTTAGTAAAGTAACTGTTGACGGTGTTCAGACAGGTAAAAATTTATATTCTGATACTAAAGCTATGGATCCTAAATCAGTAGTTACAATAGGTACAGATGTTTTTATCGGTGGTATTATGAACGCAACTACTCCTGTGATTAATAAAATGACTGCAGAGTCTGTTCCGTCAAATATAACTGGTAACCTTCCTGCTACTACTGCTAATATCAAACTATTTGCAATAGGTACTGCATTGTATGTTGTTAGTGGCGAGAAACTGTATAAAGATAACGATCCTAGAGATAATATTTATGTATGGACTGAAGTTGTAGGTTCAGTTGTATCTAATGCGGTAACCACTTCTATAGTAGCTGATGAAACAACTGTTTACTTTACAAGAACAGATGCTATGACTGAGGTTTATCATGTTGATACTACGGCAAATACTGTTACAAAATTAGCTGAGAGTGATCCTGTTGGAGAAGAGGCTGCGATTGTTCCTGGTGTAGTTGCACTACCTGGTATGGGAATATTTAAAGTTTATGTTGGAGATGGATCTCCAGAAGATCTTAAATACAGCAATCCAATGCTTTACAATAAAGCATATACAATGCCTCTTTAGTTTGTTAAAGAGCAAAGAGTAAAACGTAAAGAGTAAAATTTTAGTAACTATAAATTACTAATGAAAATAGAGAGGGTGAGTGTAATGCTCATCCTCTTTTTATATTCGATATAAATAGTATAATAAATTTTAATATTGATCATAAAAATAAAATATAATAAGCTTTGTTGTATAAACTAAATTTATTATTATAAACGCTTTATATGTATAGGTATTTAATAAAAAATGATGAAACAATTGTTACTTTATAGAAAACTTATTGAGAAATAATTAATATTGTTTTTGACATTATAGTACCATTGACTTATATTATTAAATATAACTATCGGATCAACTACACATAATTTATGTAGTGTAGATGTCTAAAACTGATGAGAAATAAAAGAGAGAGAACACACAGATGCATAAGCGATTTGATAAAATTAAAATTTTAGGATTAATTACGGCAACATTCTTAATATCTTGCACGCAAGAAGCTGCACCAGGGGCAAGCTCGTTTGATAATTTTACTGCGTTTGCAGCGATGAATAATTACAGTTCACCGCTATTTGATAACACAACACTTCACCTAGCTGATAATGGATCAATCATGTCTAATGATAACACGTTCGTGATATATAATTATGTTGAGCAGATCGAGGGTGATAATTCAAGAGCGATTTATAATGCTAAGCTACCTACAGATACTGGTGCTAAAGTGCCTAAAGCTGTTGATGATAGATTGTTTATTGTTAAGGTTAATGGAACAGGGAATAGTAAATATTTAGAGTTCCAGTATGACACATCAATTAGTGGTGGGTTTTATTGGAATTATGAAGAGGATATTAACCTTACAGACACCATTAGTGATAACATTTCACCAAAACAGGTAGGTTTTTTAGATATAGCACCGAAAACAAGATATGTTTATCCTAAAAACAATGCTTATATTAATTTATTACAAACAGGTACTATTGTCTATTATCATGATGAAGATATCATAATTTTTGATATTGTGGATCAGGGTGGATTAGCACTAAATAGATCACGATATAAAGCTAAAGAACGTAATAATAGTTATTTAGGTGTTGAGGTTGTAGGCGAGGGAGACAATAAGGATTTAAAATTTTATTTCGACAAGAAGGGTAATAAAGATGATGAGTCTGTTTTTTGGACGGAATATCAATCAATTAACTTTGATGAAGCTAATGCAAATGCAGATGTTTTTCCTGAAACATTTGTTGATAACGCAAGAAAATTTGGATATCAATTTGCATTAGAAAATAACGGTGCTAATATTCATGATAATGGTACAATCACGAACTCTACAGATACTAAAGCATTATTTACATTTGAATCTCAACCGAGTCTTGCAGACAATACGAAAGCTGTATACAAGGAAGTTAATTCAGGTAAATTAGTTGGTATTCAAATAACTGGAAATACCTATGATGATAAAAAGTTAGAGATATACTTTAAAAATAAAAATAATATTGCACAGTTTTGGGATCACCCAGAACATGTTAAACATGTTGATAACGATACTTCTGTGCTAGCTACAAGGTCTGTTGGTATGGAAGGTGGTACTGCTCAAGTTGTTAGCACTAAAACTCTTGTGGCAAACTCAGAGATTTCAACTCTTGTTGCTGATAATGTAACGTATGTTCTTTCACAAACAGGTGTTAATGATATTATGTTGTCATATACAACAGATATATCTGATACCCCTAAGTGGGACTCAAGCATAACTACAGGTTATAAGGTTATGTCTTCATCATTACAATCTAAAGGTAAAGATATATTTGCTACAGTAACAGATAGTCTTGATAATCTTGTAACATTAAAATTAAAACCTGGTTTAGCTCCAGTGAATTTATCAGATAATGGTAACTATATAGATGCAAAACGTAATGCAAAGGCAAACGTAAAGGCGGTTGTAAATGGTTTTGTAACAACAACAGATAATAACACTCTTTATGTTGCAAGTAGTGCAGGTCTAGAAACCACAATCACAGGTGGAAAGTATACGATTAAGCATGATCAAGATATGGTTCAAACAATCGTTGTAAAAGGAAATGAATTATTTACAGCTGGTCTAACTACTCAGGGTGGTAATAAGTTCTCAGTGTCTACATCTTTCCTTGATGTTAAACCAGATACAGGTAAATGGGGTACAGAAATAACAGGCACAGGATTACCTGCTGTTAATGATGTTAAGACTAATACTATTTCATTAGCTTATGCAGGTGGAAGATTATACGCTGTTACTACAGTAGGTGCTGGAACGGATATATATATCTATAACTCAAATAATACTGATCCTAAATGGACGAAGCAGAACTTATCTAATATATCTGCGGGTACTGATTTTGTTGATGCACAGCTTATATCAGAGGGAGATAATCTTTACTTTTTATATAAAAAAGGTGCTGATATAGTTATGACTCCATTAAGAATTAGAGAGGATGGCAGTTTAGCAACTTTTGCAGGTGGAGCTACAAGTATTACAATTCCTAGCAGCAATAGTAATATTAAGGCAGGTATTACTATAGTAGATAACTCTGATAAAGTTAAAGCTGTTAATAAGGATACTTTTGGAGCAGAACCAGATAAAGCTTTACCAACAGGCGATATATATTTATCTTATGTTTCGGCTTACGGTAAGCTTGAAGTTAAGAAAATAAATATGAAAGATGATGGAGTATTTGAGTTACCTACTGCAACTCCTTAGTAATTTTTACTAAGTTATATGTTTTAGTTTTAAGTTGAAATAATTTAATAGATTAATAATATAAGTAAGTAGCGAGTATTGAATGTGCTTGCTACTTATTTTATTATTAAGTTGGATATAGGTTTTAGTTATTTGTGTTATTAAGAGGTTTGTATAGTTTATGTTATTTTATAGATTTATTATTTTGAGTTTATCTTTTTTATTAATATCATGTGGTATATTTGTTGAAGAGGGTTCAGATCAAGATATAGGTGTTAATGATCCAGACAATGTTCCATCACGTCCTTGGGACGGTAAGACACTTAATGAACCGAAATATGATAATAAAAGTAGAACATATTATATAACTGATGCAACTCATTTTGCATGGATAATGAAAAGAAATAATGATAACTCATCTCAAGATTATGATAACGATACGATTATTTTTGTTAATAATGTTGATATGGATAATAGAACTATACAAGGTATCAGAGTATTTCGAGGTGTTTTAGATGGCAACGATAAAACAATTTATAATATACAAATAGGTAGATCTGCATCAACAAAAGTTGGTTTAGTAGGTGAGATTTTTGATAATGGAACGATAAAGGATATCACGATAAGAAATGGTAAGATCACAGGAAGTTCTCAAGTTGGTGGAATAGCAGGAAGGTCTAAAAACTCTAAGATAACAAATGTGAAAAACATTAATGTCACAGTTAAAGGTTACGTTGGTTCAATTGGAGGCATTATAGGTTTTGCAGGAGAGACAATACTTGATCGTGCTACAAATAGTGGAACGGTTGAAGGCGGAGAATGGGTTGGAGGAATTGTAGGAGATGCAAAAGACTCTACAATAACCAAGACTGCTAATGTTGGAAAGTTATCAGGAGAGGAGAGTATCGGTGGTATTGTAGGTTATAATAGATCTTCATCAATATCGCTTTCACATAACAATGGTCGGATATGGAAAGGGATTTTTCTTGGTGGCATAATTGGAACAAGTAATAGTGGATCAATTGATAACTCTTCAAATACTAAGAGTATAGAAGGCACATCAAGTATTGGTGGGCTTGTAGGTTATGCTACAGAAGATGTGAATATATCACATTCGTATAACTATGGAGGATTATTTCCATCATCAGCTCTTAATAAAGGTGGAATAATTGGACAAGAGAAGGAGATTAAAGGCGATTATATAGATAATAGATATTTATTAGAAAAAGATTTAGATTCAGTCGGTAAGCCAGCATCAGAGAATGCAGGTATTAGAATAAATGAAGCTGATTTTAAAAAAGAAGGTAATTTTGAGAACTGGGATTTTAATAGTATTTGGAAAATGCAAGACAAATATCCTAGCTTAAGATGGATATTAGATATGGATGAAAAAAAGAGTTTATAAAAGTTTAGCTCAATTTTGTAAAGAGTAGTTTGCTCAATTTTATTGAACTTAACATTGTTCTTACTGTTCTATTAAGTGTATTAATCGTTGCGTTATATTCAAAATATTTCAAATCATTTAATTGTCTAAAGATAATTAAAGCTTATATCTATTAGGAAGATAGGTTTATTCGTTAGACATTTCTAAGTTATTCTATATTTATCTATTGTTATAAATCAGCTTGTTTATTATATTGTTATTGTGCTTATTGTTGCTAGTTATTTCAAATTTGGAGAAAGTCGTGTTTAAAAAATTATATATATTAATATTACTTGGAACTATTACATTTACTATGTCATGTTCATATAGTGGCAAAGAAGATCCAGGTGATACATTTAGAGTTTTAGCTGCAAGTAAAGAGTGGTATGAGGTTGTGCTTGGTGGTGCTGTCACAGCTGATATCTCATCAGGAGAGCTATATGGTTCTGATGGGCTCAGAAAATTAATTATCGGTTATTATGTAGAGTCTCCTGAATATACAAAAGCAATTTATGCGAATGGATTTAATGAAGAGTCACGCACTTATTTTAATTATTTTGGTGTAGAATTAATTTTGGATGAGAACGATAATCAGCAAGCAGTAGATATGGAGTTCTACTATAATGATGGTGAATTCTTTTATGATAAATCAGATGTTAAATTTACAAAAGAGAATAAAGCAACATTTCTCAAAGGGTTTGATCCGACTGAAACTGAAATAATATCTACTGATAAATATGTTACTGGCACAGGATTATCAATTACGTCAACAGAAAGTAGCACTCTTTATTCAGTGGCTACGATTAAAAATTCAGATGATAATGATACTTTTATAAAGGGGTATGTTGTTCTAGATAATGGTACTTTAATTCGTGAAGAGATAATGAAGGACGCATCGACTCCCACTAATCTAAAGACAACTGGGTATCATAGTATCGCACCGTTTGGTGATAATGCAACATTAACATATATTAAAGAAGATGAGAAAGTAGAAGTTTTTGAAATAAATAAAGACTTAGTTAACGGTAGAACTTTAACGGGTGATATTGGTCTAGGTATTAACGCTGTTTACTCAACAATCGCCACAAATAAAGATCAAGATATATTTGTAGCGTATGTTGATAAAGGTGATAAACTAAGTATGTTTAAGAAAGCGAAGAATAGTGCAGATACAGTTGCAAGTTTTATAGATTATTTTAATGGCGTAAAGATAGAGAATGTTTCAAAACCTATTATAAAGATTTTTGATAACGGCACGATGATAACATCGTATATTGACAACAGTAGTAAGTTACTAAAAATTATAGTTGATGATTTTACAGATAGCACATCACCAAATTATATAACGATTGTACCTCCAACAAATTTAACGGTCACTTCATTTAGTGTAGATATAATTGAGGATACTTTACATTATATTTATAGCACGCCTATCAGTGCAGAGGTTAGTGTGTATGAGGACAACTTATGGAGAGTTATTAAAACATTTGCTATGTATAGTAATGTAGATTTTGTATCAATAGCTGGAGTAAATAAGAAAGAGTTATATTATACATTTCATTTTAAGGGTGAGTCTGAGCAGTGTAATGGATCGGACAGTAATACTCCTAATTGCACAATTACTATAATAGAGAGTACCGATTACGGATCATTATTTGGTTTTCAGTCTCATGAAGGTGAAATAGGTGCTAGTCCAAATATAGGAAGTTTTGCAACGCAGAAATCTTCTGTTTACTATTTATTTAATAGCACAGTAGGTTTAAGAATGACAAAGTCTACAACTTATGCTTTTTGGCCAAGAGGTATTAGTACATCAGATGGTTTACCTGTAACCACTCAGGATAGTTCTGATATAGATATGTTTGAGTTAGTTAGTAATCAAACTGATATTAATAATATTTCAGATCAGTCAAATGATAGTGATATAGGTAACCGTAATATTATTGATATTAATCTTGATACAGATATCAGATAAGTATAATAAAATAGGATATATGCAAGAACAAGGTGGGTGAAATTATGAAGATACTATATGTGTTAACTTTAGGGATATCATTATCATTATTTGTTGTAGGCTTAAAACAAGATGGTTTAGCTAAAGATATAAAGAGTGAGTTAGGTGATAGTACTGTTGTTCGCAAAGATAAAAGTGTTGATAAAAGCAAAGATAAAAATAAAGATGAAGTTTCAAAATCAAAGCTAACTAAATTACAGAGTGATGTTACAGAAAAAATTAAGTTAGAGAAACCGTTTGAAAATGAGTATTGGAATAATAAAGCAGAAGGAATATATGTTGATGTAATATCAGGTGAGCCGTTATTTTTATCTAAAGATAAATATGATTCAGGAACAGGCTGGCCATCATTTACAAAACCGATAGATAAAAAAATGGTAACGAATATTTTATCAAATAAAGATGGCGTAAATAAAACAGATGTGAAAAATAGTAGCACAAACTCACATTTAGGAAATTTATATTACGATGGGCCTAAAGATAGTGGTGGTACAAGATACTGTCTTTATAGTGCTTCACTGAGATTTGTTCCAACATCAGAAATGGCATCAGAGGGGTATGGATATTTATTAAATCAGGTGTCTAAATAGACATCCTTTAATCTATGATATACAATAAGATAAGTTATGTGTTAAGGAATTAGGTAGAAATAATGATGAAGATAATATATGTATTAATGTTAGGGATATTATTATCCCTATTTGTTGGTTGTAAACGAGATAGCAATAGTTATGCAAACGATTTAAAGAGTGAGTCAGATTATATGGCTGTTGAGAATAAAGATATGAAATACGAAGATTTTTCTAAAGATAAATATGATACTATCATCTTAGCTGGTGGATGCTTTTGGGGTGTTGAAAAATACTTTCAATATATAGATGGAGTTGTGTTTACAGATGTTGGATATGTTAATTCTAAAACATTAAATCCAACTTATAAAGATGTAACGTCAGGTGTATCAGATGCATCAGAAGGTGTTAGGATAGTTTATGATCCGAAGATTGTATCATTAGATTTTATACTTAAGATGTATGTAAGAGTTATTGATCCAACGTCACTCAATAGACAAGGTAACGATGTAGGTCGTCAGTATCGCACAGGTATTTATTATGATAGTGATAGAGAGAAAAAGGTTGCGGAAAAGTTTATAAAAAAGATTGCAGGAAATTATAAAGAGCCTATTGCGATTGAAATAATGCCTGTTAATAATTACTATGAAGCAGAAGATTATCATCAAGATTATTTAGATAAAAACCCTAGTGGATATTGTCATATAGGTAAAACAGAGTTTGATGATGCAAAAAAGGCGAAAGATAATATGAGTTCTAAGATAGATAAAGATGAAGTTTCAACCCCTCAGAAAAAGGAGTATAAAATGCCTAGTGATGAAGAGTTGAAATCAAAATTAACAAAATTGCAGTACGATGTTACTCAAAATAATAAGACAGAGCAACCGTTTAAAAATGAGTATTGGGATAATAAAGAAGAAGGAATATACGTTGATGTAACCTCAGGTGAGCCGTTATTTTTATCGAAGGATAAATTTGATTCATCATCAGGCTGGCCATCATTTTCAAAACCAATTGATAAGAATTTGATAATAGATAGTACAGATAAAAGTTTTGGAATGGAGCGAACTGAGGTTAAAAGTAGCGGTAGTAACTCACATTTAGGACATCTATTTGATGATGGACCTAAAAAGAGTGGTGGAATGCGTTACTGTATAAATAGTGCATCACTTAGATTTGTTCCAAAATCTAAAATGGCATCAGAGGGATACGGATATTTATTAAATCAGATAACAGAATAAATCTGTTTTAATTTAGTGTATGATTGTGTATAATTAGAAGTAGTATGATAATAAATTTATTGGAGGTTATTAATGGCAAGTTTTGCAAATCCATTCGCTGGGAATGTGAATCGTAAGATTACTAAAGAAGAGCTAATACAGGCTATTAGACTTGATATAGCAGCAGAGTTAGAGGCTATATATTTATATGAATCACATATTCTTGCAACAGATGATATAGTAGTGAAAACTGTTTTAGGTGATATTAGAGATGAAGAGAAAGCACACGTTGGTGAGTTAACAACTTTACTTAGATATTTAGATCCTAAAGAGGCAGAGTTTTTTGCAGGCGGCGAATCTGAAGTAAGAGAGATGATGGAAGATCTAGGTATTAAAACGGGAGAGATCCCAAGTAAGTTAATCGCATCATGTGATGATTCACACGGTGATGATGGACACACACATGGTGATAAATCATCTTGTTGTGGTGGCGGGGAAGCAGATTGTGGTTGTGGTTCTGATGAAAAATCAGAAGATAAATCTGTAGCAGTGAATAAATTAACAGTAGGCAGTTTGCTTAAAAAATAGGAGGAGAGAATATTATGGATTACCTTTCAAGAGAAGGCGCTCCTATCAAGAAGGACTTCTGGAAACAGATTGATTCGATTGTAGTTGAGACAGCTAGAAACCATTTAAATGGTAGAAAATTTTTAACAGTTTACGGACCTTTAGGTTCAGGTGCTATTAATGTTTCATACGATAAAATGGTTAGAAATGAAGAGTTTGAGAATGGAGTAGTAAAAACAACAGGAAGAACATTTGTTGAACTTCCACAAATATATGCAGATTTCAACATATTATGGAGAGATATTGAAAATCATTTTTCAACAGGCTTACCACTTGATTTAACATCAGTAATTGAGGCTACTCATAAGATTACTAATCTTGAAGATTCGTTGATATTTTTCGGTAACAAGTTTCTAAAAACTGATGGAATAATGAATGCACCTGGTGTTCAAAAAGTTTCAATATCAGATTGGAAAGAGGGTGAGAACGCATTTATGGATATCGTTAAAGGCGTTAACATGATTATCAGCAAAGGATTAATCGGACACTTTTTTCTATGTGTTAGTCCAGAGTTATATGTTAATCTTCAAAGAATTCAAACAGGCACAGGATTATTAGAAGTTGATAGAATTTCTAAACAGTTAGGTGGCTTATTCAGAGTTCCTATATTAAAAGGACAACAAGCAGTTCTTATCTGTTCAGAGCCACAGTATATTGATTTGGCTATCGGACAAGATATAGTTACGGCATATTTAGAGCAGAAAGATTTAAATCATTCATTCCGTATTATAGAGACTGTTCTTCCAAGAATTAAAAAACCAGAAGCTATAGTTGTGTTTGAGAAATAGATTTAAAATTTAATTGTATTAGAAAAGTAGATTTAAAAATTGATATGTTTTGAAATATAAATTTAAAATTGATTTTTAGTGATAGATTTAAATGTTGATATTTTTTTTGCGTTGCTTAAACGTGAATTTCTTTTTTTATTTAATATTTAGGGGAGAGTGAAAACTCTCCCTTTTTTTGTGCTATTTTTATAGATGCATACAAGGATAAAATATCCTTTAGTGGTTGGTAAAGGTAGGGTATTTAATGTCTGGACTGGTTAAATTTATAGTTATATTATCATCTTTTAAAAAGTTTATTTTATTAATATTATCTAACAATTTATTATTATTTCCTACAATAGATAATTTTTTTATAAATGAGTTACTGCCTAGATTTAAACTTTTAAGTGTGGAGTTATAACTTATATTTAAAGTTGTTAAGTTCGCAGTTAAGTTACTTATATCAAGTGAGCTTAATTTATCTAAACTACTTAGAGTAAGGTTTGTAAGATTAGTAAGTG
>CAMQYB010000004.1 GCA_947039055.1 uncultured Deferribacteraceae bacterium | reverse complement strand
TTATACCTGTAAAAGGTTTATCGTTCATATTTATATCAGCTACAAGTCTAATATTTTTATCAATAGACGGTTGTTGAGCTAACCACGCAAGCTCGTTTGCATGAGTAAGAAGATAGTAGTTATCATCTGAAAGTATAGGTGCTTTTGAAGTTGTTCCATCCCAAGCTTCATTCATAAAAGTGATACTGAATTTATATGTGCCAGCACTCACATTTTCAATATTAGTTTTATCAGTAAGTGTTGCAAGAATTTCAATAGTTAAATTACTGTTAGGTGCGATACTACCTATTACTGTTGGCTTGCCTAAATTATTGTTAATTTTACTATCTTTATCAAGCATCTTTTCTATAGCGATTAATAATTCATTTGCTATATCAACAGCCGTTTTATCAGGAATAGTTATGTCTGAAGCGTTATATTTTAACGGTTCTGAACTTACACTTATAAAGTTTTTACCGTCCAGAGTATTAATTGTAAAATCTGCTCCTAAATAAAAATTAGGTTCAAAAGGTTTTGTGTATTCATTAAACTTTATAGTAAAAGAGTATACACTCTTGATTGTGTCAGCACTGTCTAACATTTCATTAACGGGTAACTTTTTTGAAATTGATATATTATATTTAAGAGTAAGTTCTCCTCCATCTACGACACTACCGATAGTTTCAAGTATATCATTATCTAATACATAACTGATATTATCATTTTTATTAAGTTGTGCACGTATCGCACTTTGTAGCTGAATATGTATATTATTAATAGACATATCATCAGTTCTAGTTATCCCATCAACTTTGTATATTGATAAAAGATCGCCACTACCAACAAATTTTTTGCTACCTATTGTTGGAATAGAAAAACTATCACCTAGATCAAAACTAAGCAGTAAAGAAGGAGGAGTATCCTTTTTAAAGTTTATAGTAAAATTATATTCTTCCGTGATATTATTACTAGGTCTATTATCTTGACTCATTGAGACATTAACTTTACCGATTACTTTTTCACCTGCAACAATAGTTCCTAATCCTGATATACTACTATCTTTGATACTGTAAGTAATGCCTGTTCTGTTATCAAGTGTAGCTTCTATTCCTGCTATTAATTCAGACTTGATTGCTGCACGATTTTTATCTTTTGGAGATATATTTTCAACTGTGTAAATTAAAGTGCTGTTCTCATCTTGTATAAATTTTTCACTATCAATACTGTTAATAGTAAAACTATCGCCTAGATCAAAATTAAGTGGCACAAGATCAGCTTCTTTGTATTTTATAGTAAAAACATAAATACCATTTAAAACTATATCACTTGGTACTACTTCCTTAATTTCTACAGGTATCTCAACAACTATTTGTTTATCAGTAGGAGTTGTTGTAGACGTATCAAGTGCGAATTTAATAGCACTATTTTTACCAAGTTCTTTCTTGATAGCATCTATAAATTCACCTGCTACAAGCTCTTCATCTATTGATCCTTTCTCTATATCAGCAATATTATATTGAAGCGACTCATCATCGTATGTAGTAAAATATTTATCAAAAATACTATCAATAGTAAAACGATTACCAAGATAGAAATTAATTTTAAAATAAGGAGGAGTTTCTACAAACAGTATAGTAAAGGTATAAATCCCATCTTCCTTATTGGTAGGATAGTGTGGATCAGTAATTGTTATAGGAAACTCAACCTTTAGAGAGTCTTGCCACTCTGTTGCTATAGGCGTGCCTAAGGTAAAATTATCTAGATATTTTACCTTAAGTATCTCCCTTATCTTCAGATTTAACTCGTTTGTGATCTCAGTGTTACTTCGATTTTTAGGATCAACATTCTCAACATAATATTTTAAAGATTTATTATCTGTTATTTTAAACGATTTACTATTGAGACTTTTGATATAAAAATCATCACCTAAACTAAAATCAATTACAATAGGAGAAGTTACTTTGCTAAAAGTTATATTAAATTGATATGTGCCACTAATACTAGAAGAGGGATCAGACTTATCAGAAATATATATAGGAAATTTAATTATAATGAAATCACCCTCATCAGTCGCAATATTACCATCGGCTAACTCGAAGCAAATATCTTTATCATTCACAGCCTTATGCACAGCATCTATTGCCATTTTTAATTGTGTTTTTATTAATTCTGGATTGTACAAATTTGAAGATACGTTTTTAACTTCATACATTAGAGCGTTATCAATACTTGTAAATTTTGAGCCACCAAGAGCATCAACAGTAAAGTCTTCACCTAAATAAAAACTAAGTTTGTTGTAAATATTTTCATTATTAAACTTAATGTCAAAAGTGTAAATAGATGTGATAGTATTGTTATTATTTTTTTTCTCTTTAATAGTTATAGGAAATTGAATAGTAAATATTTTATTTGCACCCATTGTGCCTAATATACTTCTTGTTCCTACCTTATGATCAATCGTACTATTTTCGTTAAGTTTTACTGTAATTGCTTCTTTTAATTCAAACACAATTTGATTAACAGTTTTGCCTTCATGATCGATATCTTCAACAAAATAGTGTGAAGAAAAGAGACGTGTAAATGGTTTTCCATCAAGACTATCAATAATAAATTTTTCGCCTAGAGAGAAAAAAGATTTATCTAAAGGAGGCAACATTTCATTATTGAAAAGTATATTAAACGCATAGGTATCACGTATAACTTCACCGCTACCATTATTCGCAGATAGCTCTATAGGAAAAGTAATACGTAATAATAAATTCTCGTCAATACTTCCAGTTATTTTATGGTCTCCTAATATGTAATTACTATCCTCATTGTTTTTAAGTTTTATATCAAGTGCAACTCTTAAATCACGTGCGATATCGCTAGCATCTTGACCTACTGGAGTTATGTTCTCAATATTATAGTTTAACGTTCCTGGTTGATTCTTAAATCTTAAACCTTGAAAACTATCAATAGTAAAAGTGCTACCTAAATATAGATCGATTTTATTTATCGACCCACTTGCACCAGTACCCGTACCAGTACCTGTGTCAGTGTCAGAATTTTTAGGTTCAGTACAAGCTGTTATCATTGAGAGTATTAAAAGTAGAAATATTTTTTTCATAAATGACTCCAGTAGAAGTTAATTAAAACTATAAATATAAGTATATCGTTGATGAGACTGATATAATATTTAACAGTAAGATAAACCCCATAGGTTTTATGCTATAGGGTTACTAATATTATTGTGTAGTAACTATATTACTTATAAAATCTTGTTACTCTGTTATTGTATTGCGATGTTGTTTTGCTACACCACAACGATGTCACTCTGTTACATTATTAAGTGATTACTCAGGATTATTAATAAGAGTAGGGTGTTTTTTTCCAGTTACTGATAACGTCCATATATTATCAAAATCCCACTCATGAAAACTTCCTTTACTAGTAAACTGATCAGCAGTTAGTTTATCACTAAAACGATTTGTATAATTAGCTGTAATATTCTCTGTATACCAGTAATTAGTTTCACTATTAAATGGTCCATACCAGCTACCTGTAATTACTCCAGCTTTACTGTTACCACTTCTTGCAAGAGGTTCTCTTTTCGCATAGATAGTTGCATAGCTGAATGAATTTTTTACTGTGGTAGAGTTAGTTTTATCAGTACCAACCACAGAGTATCCGATTAATCCACCTGAATAACTATTATTATCCATGTTGAAAATTCTATTAGTTACCTCTCCTGTGTTATATGAGTTTTCTATAACCAGAGCAGATTTATTTTGATATCCGATTAATCCACCTGCGTAACCATCATTCGTAGTGACGTTATGGATTAACCCTTTATTAAAGACGCTTGATAACTTAATTGTACCTATCTCTTTTCCTCCAACAATTCCACCTGTATAACCTGTTTTACCTCTACCATTTATACGTGCTGTATTATTAGAGTTTATTATATTTAACTCTCCAGAAAGATGATAACCGATAATTCCACCAGTATGAACAGGTCTACTATTGATCGCAGCATTACTATTTGTATTAGTTATAATTGCTGTGTTTGTTGAGTTATCTATAGTTATTGTTCCATCAGATGATGATCCGATAAGTCCACCAACTCTACTGTTAGATGCACTAGTGCTATCTATAACACCACTATTTTCAACATTACTTATATTAAGCTTGCCACCGTAATAATATCCAATAACTCCACCAACCATAGCATTACCTGTGTTAGAAGTTGAAGTTAATTTATTAATAATAGAACCTTTATTGCTTGAGTTTATTATATCTACAGTTGTAGAAGATGCTGTTGCAATTAAACCACCTAGATGATGATTAGCATTAAGATCACTATTTATTCTTAACGTAATATAAGCTGTTGAGTTATCTATTATAAGTGTAAAAGGAGTAGTTGAATTACTTTCTGCAACTGCGATAAATGATGCTACGTTACTATCTCCCTCAATGTTACCATTAATAGTAAGGTTTTTTATCGTCGTATTATCTGTGATAGTTTTGATTAAAGCAGAAGGAGTGTCACCTCTATTAAATATGTATATATTTTGTATCTCTTTATTATTACCATCAAAAATACCTTCAAACTTTGCGATACTTTGAAATTGTTTATTTCCCATATTTATATTATCCATCAATTTAACATCATTGTTAATAGATGTTTGCAGACCTAGCCAAGCAAGTTCTTCGGCTTTATTAATAACGTAATAACCTTCAGGTGACAAAAATGGTTGTTCATCGGACTTTCCGTCCCATGCAATCGGTGCACCTTTAAAATTTATTGTAAAAGTATATTTTTTGTAGTGTGTATTATTACTAGTACTGCCGATTTCAAATTTATCAACACGTAACGTAACTATAAGCTGTTGATCTAGTCCGACAGAACCAGCTGTTTTAGGGGTTTCTAGTGAGAACCTAATTCGTCTATCCTTTTTAAGTTCGTTATATACAGCCGTATATATTTGCTTTGTTATATCCTCAGCATTTTTACCGTCAGAATTAATACCCGATACAGTGTATGCTGAAAACGGATATACAGAAGTTTTAAATTTAGCACCATCAAGACTATCAATCGTAATATTATCCCCAAGGTTATATTCAAATACCATAGGAGGGTTTGGTTCTTTATACGTTATGTTAAACTGATAAGTACCAGCTTCTTTTCTATTAGTGTCCTTTGCGTCACTAATTTCCATAGGTATAATTATCTTTGCATATAAAGCCGTTGACTCTACTTTAATGCTTAATATTTTATGATCAACAAGTGTATTTGTGCTAAATGCGGTATCTATTACCTCTCTTAATTGAGATGAAAGTGTATCAAGATCTTGACACATAGGATCAACATTACTAATCGTATAGATTAGATTACTATCTTTTGTAAATGGTTTAAAGCAGTTCCCTGCAATCTTAACGTTGTCACCTAGATCAAAAGTAAGCTCAACAGGAGGAATAGGTATAACTTCTTCACTAAAAGTTATATTAAAAATGTAGTTATCATTTTTAGTATTAGTCGTATTAGCTATTTCAGTAAGTGTTATAGGAAATGTGACAGTAAATGTATTGTCACTATCTATCTTATCCATTATAATAGCATTGCCTAAAATATGTGAGATCTGAGTGTTAGAACCAAGTTTTGCATTTATAATTTTTGCCAACTCACCAGCTATAAGATCTTTATTTGTTGTATTCTCTCTATTAACATCGTTAAGGTTATACGTAAGCGTATCACCTGAGTCATTTACAAAGTTTATATTTGAAAGAGCAGGAATTGATAATTTACTACCTAAATAGAAATCAAGCTCTAAAGGTGGATGTGGATCACGAAAGTATATATTGAAATCGTAAGTACCAACCTCTTTATTACTAGAATTATCCATTTCAACAAGTTCTATTTTATATTTTGAAGTTGCGTTTTCATCGTTAGATGTTGTTTTCTCATGTATTAATGTATATTGAACATCAGTATTTAGACTATGTACTTTTTTAATTTCACTTTCTAATTCTTTAATTAGATCAGATGGACCTACTTGTTTCATACCTACGTTACTAACTTCATATTGCAAACCATTTTCGTTACTATTAAATTTATCATCACCAAGACTTGCAATAGTAAAATCATCACCTAGATGAAAATCAAGTACAGCAGGAGTATTTGCACTATTAAATTTTATAGTAAACGAATAAGTACCACTTATGTTCTCATTACTATTATTTCTATTAAATAACTGTATAGGAAAAGTAATAACCACCATTTTAGATGCTTCGATATCACCGACTATGTTATGATTTCCTAAGTTATAATTCGATGAATTATTTGCAGTATACTTCTCAATTATAGCATTTTTTAGACTAAGTGCTATAGCCTCCTCATCTTGATTTGTAGGCTCTATTTTATCAATGTGATAATCTAAAGAGTTAGGATCATTTTTAAATGGTATCCCCTTAAGAGTATCAATAGTAAAATCTGCACCTAAATGTAGAGAGGATAAATCAACAACAGGATCTTTAACACCTGATGAACTCTGACTAGTGTCATTAAGTCCACAAGCTGTTATCATTGAGATCATTGATATCAATAGAAGAGTAAATATTTTTTTCATAACTCGCTCCAGTAAAATATTTATATATATGAGAAAAGATGCAAAAATACACACACGATTAATATTCGCGTATAATAATGTATGTGTAAAATTTATTCTCTATAAAATATTGTTAAAAGGTTTTAGAACTACTACCTGCTGAATTTTAGCGTATAATTTATAGTAAAGCAATGTATTCTTAGGTTAAAATAAGCAGAAATAGTATAAATATAAGGTGTTAAATTTCCAATTAAAGTGTAATAATTTACCTTATATTAGTTAACTTATTGATAAATATAACATATTTGTCACCTCGTATTCGTGATTGTTGATAAATATATTATATTATTTTTTTTTAAAAAAAGACTAAAGTTTTTGTTTTAAATGACGATAATGTTTCAATCTTGTAATTAATATATGTATTTTTTAGATATGTATTGCAATATTGTTAAAAATATCATAGAGTATTTAGCTACGTTACAGTTTTAGCAGTACCGTTTGTAGCCGTATGGTTGGTAACCATTAAAATTTTTTTTTGGAGATAAGTAATGAGAGAGAATATTCATCCTGAATACAATGACGTTGTATTTAAATGTGCATGTGGAGCAGAACACAGAAGTAAATCAACAACAGATAAAACATCTATTGCGATTTGTTCAAACTGTCATCCATTTTATACTGGTAAGCAGAAGTTTGTTGATACTGCGGGTAGAATTGAAAAATTCATGAGAAAATACGACAAACATAAACCAGAAGCTGAAAAAGCAACTAAAACTAAGTAATCATATTTTGTGGCTATATGGCTACAGTTGATGAAAGATATTTTTATATTATTTGGCTATGCTCATATTATTGAGTAGTAGTTAGTTTATGATTTGAAATAAGATTTAGAAAAAATTAAAAGTTAATATAATTATATATAAAAGACTCTTCTGCCAGT
This sequence comes from uncultured Deferribacteraceae bacterium, assembly GCA_947039055.1. Classification (GTDB taxonomy): domain Bacteria; phylum Chrysiogenota; class Deferribacteres; order Deferribacterales; family Mucispirillaceae; genus CAMQYB01. The sequence goes on along the minus strand of CAMQYB010000004.1, from coordinate 16,682 downwards.
TGGTGGGGGAGTTTTTTTTATGTGTGCGTTTACTATAATATATGTTATTTCATTATATATATTATAGTAATTGCAATTATATTTATTGACTATTAGATTATAGCGTATATATTTGAGGTTATATGTTTTAAATAGACAAGTAAGATGTTAGTTTATTTTTGTAATACATTCACAACACAACAAAAAAGGGAGTTGTTCATGAAAAAGTTATTGTTATTGGTTTTTGGTTTAAGTTTATTTATGGTAGGGTGTACTGATGATAGTGGAAGTGGAACAGATACAGGTGGTGGTACAGGTGGCAGTACTCCGATATCTGTAAAAGATTTTGATATTAAGATTAATGATGCAACTGATCCGGCTAATATATTGAATAAGATTACTGGTATTGCAGATAATACTCCAATGTCTATGAAAGGTGGAGTTGTAACTATAGGTACTGCAGGTACAGAGATATTAACTAAAGATGCAAACACAGTTGAGATAGCTGAAGGTCTTGCATCGTTAATTTTTGATAATGGGGTTGATGATAGTGCCGGAAAAGAAACTGGTGTAGTTACTGGGAATGCTAAGATTTCAGTACCTACTGATGAGAAGTCTACAACTTTTGATTTAATATTAGTACCTATGCATGGTTATGCTGAAAAAGTATTTATAACTACTCTTACAACCACAGCTTATAAGTTTAAAAAACCTACTGAAGTAAAGACTTCTGACATAAACTTTAAGATGACTCAACCGTCTATACCTAATATGATGGAGTTTACTGGTGGTAGTGATGGTAAAGGTTCAACTGTTATTACTAAAGGTAAATTAGTAGCTAGTAGTACGCCAGTTACGGCTACTTTAGGCAAGGACGTACTTTTGACATATGGAGAATTTCTTACACTCTCAAGGAAATCGGCAGTTTATAATAATAATAAGCAAGTTTTTATTACCATACATGGTATTGAGGGTGTAACAATTGGTGATTATAAAGATTCTATTGCAGGAACTCATACTATGCATGGGATAATGGTTTTTAGTAATTTTGAGGATCTGGGTGCCTCTACTGTAAAGAATATAATATTTAATACTGGACATATATATCATATAGTTAATTTTAACTCTAAACTTGTAAAAAGCACTACTGATGTTGCTCCACCAACTCCAGGGGATGTTACTCTAAATTTAACTGCTTTAGATATCGGTGCTGCTGAAGTTAGTGATGTAGATTCAGAAGGTGTTATCGTGATTACTGCTACACCTAATATTATTGTTGATGGAGTATTGTCAGGAAGTGTTTCAGCTATAGCATTTGCAACAGGCACTAGTACTATTGTTCCTTTAACGAAAGAAGTTCTTGAAGCTGGACTTAAGATATCATTTTTAACATCTATTGAGACAAATGATAAGACTCTAGCTAAAGCGATATCACTGGATCCTATTGATGAAGGAGTAGTGGTTAAAGTTAAAAGCACTGAACTTACTAATCCAACTGTTTCTCTTACAATAAATTTAAAAACTGGTTATAAGTTTGCAGATAGCACTAAAACAAAAACTATAACTGGTATAAAAACTACTGGTACGATAGTAGCTACTCCTGGTGGTTATTAATAAACAAGATTTAGAAAATTTTGTTTTAAAGTAATAAATATAAAAAAGACTCTCTTGCCAGCTGGTGAGGGAGTTTTTTTATGTATTAATATTAGATTTGTGTTAGCTAAGTATTAGATATATATAATTATACATATTTTTAGTAAAATATTGCTTTTATATAGTGATTAATGTATTGTTATTTGTTATAGTATTGATTATAATATAGAATTTACTATATTGTAATAGTGTAGGAATAGCATATTTTCTACTATAATATATATAAAGATTATCTATACAAATATTATAATACAAATGTTATAATATAAATATTATGTATACAATATTATCTATACAAAAAAGGGTAGAGGAATTATATAAATGAACAAGTTTTCAGTAGCACTATCAATATTGAGGGTGGTTAGTTTATGTCGTTAAATGTTGAACTTTTATCATTTCCGTCTGATGCAGAGTTAAAAGTTGCGATGGCTGCAAAACTTTGTTACTCTCCATCAAATATATCATCACTTAAAAATAAGATAGAGAGTAACGATCAACATGATTTCATAAACAACATCGTTGATATGGGACATTTATCTGTGCTTGAACACGTTTCTTTTTCATTTTCTATTGAAGGTGTTTCAAGGGTATTAACACATCAATTAGTAAGGCATAGAGTTGCGTCATATTCGCAACAATCACAACGCTATGTTAAAGCTGATGGTGGGTTTGAATATATCACACCTGATAGTGTAAAAGCAGATAAAGAGTCGCACGCAAAGTTTGATAGTTTGATGAATGATATAGCTAAACTGTATGATGAATTATTATCATTAAATGTTCCTGCAGAGGACGCACGATATATTCTACCAAACGCAGCTGAGACAAAAATTATAGTTACGATGAACGCAAGAGAGTTACTACATTTCTTTTCATTAAGATCGTGTAATAGAGCTCAATGGGAGATCCGTAATTTATCAGATAAAATGTTAGGGTTAGCACACAGTATTGCACCTATAATATTTAAATCAGCAGGGCCGTCATGTGTAAGAGGAAAATGTAGCGAAGGTAAATTTAACTGTGGTAAAGCTAAAGAAGTTAAACTTCATATAGCATCAATTAAGGAGAGTAATTAAATGAATAAAGCTGATAGTAGCTTGACTATAAAGAAGAAACCAAATATCGGTGGGCAGGCGTTAATTGAAGGCGTTATGATGCGTGCACCTAACAAGTTTGTAATAGCTGTTAGAAAGCCTGATGGTGGGATTGTAGTTAAGAGAGATAATATTTCAATAGATAAAAAACCTATTTTCAAGAAACCTATTATACGAGGTTTAATCGGATTATACGACTCACTAATTTTAGGTATAAAAGCGTTAAATATTTCTGCGCAATATGCTATGCCTGATGAAAAAGAGTTAACACCGTTCAAGAAAAAATTAGAAACATATCTATCAATCATAGGTGGGTTATTAATAGGTATAGGATTATTTGTGTATCTACCTTTACTATTAACAGATCTTTCAAAAAAGATTATTCCAGCAGTTGAAACATCGTATTTACTATTCAATTTTGTTGATGGTATTATAAGGGTAATATTTTTTATAGCATACATATTTATCATATCTAGACTAAAGGATATAAAGCGAGTTTTTGCATATCATGGTGCAGAGCATAAGGCTATATATACTTACGAGCAGGATTTAGATTTAACTGTTGAGAACGCAAGAAGCATGAGTAGTCTGCATCCTAGATGTGGCACAAGTTTTTTACTTATTGTTATGATAGTTGCTATATTTGTATTCTCACTTGTACCTGGCGACTCTCATTTTTTAATAAAATTTGGTTCACGAATAGTTTTTATTCCGTTGATTGCGGGTATCTCTTATGAGATCTTAAAATTGTCGGATAAGTATTCTAAAAATATAATTGTTAGGTTATTAATTTCACCAGGTTTATGGTTACAAAGACTTACAACAAATGAACCAGATGATAGTATGTTAGAGGTAGCGTTAGTGTCTATTAAAGAGGCTATAACTCCTGATGATGTATATGTTAAACAGGAAGGTATAGAGTATGTATGATAAGTTAGATGAGATCGTTGAACGCTATAATAAATTGAACGATCTACTCTCTGATCCAGAAGTGATTAAGGATCAAGATCAGTATAGAAAGTTATCGAAAGAGCATTCGGATAAAAGAGAGATTGTTGATGTATATCTAAAATTAAAATCTTTAGCAGCAGATATAAGTGGTGCAGAAGAGTTACTTACATCTGGTGATAAAGAGATGAAAGATATGGCTGAGCAAGAGATTTTAGATCTAAAGGTTGAAGTTACTAAATATGAAGATGATCTAAGAATGTTACTTCTTCCAAAAGATCCGTTTGATGATAAAAATATTTACTTAGAGATCAGAGCAGGCACAGGTGGCGATGAGGCATCATTATTTGCTGCAGATCTATATAGAATGTATACAAGATACGCAGAGTTAAAGCGTTACAAAGTAGAGATTATAGAGATGAGTGAAACAGGTCTTGGTGGCTATAAAGATATAGTTTTACTTATCAAAGGACAAGGTGCTTTTAGCAGATTAAAATTTGAAGCAGGTGGACATAGAGTTCAACGTATTCCAGATACAGAGAGTTCAGGAAGAGTTCATACATCAGCTTGTACAGTAGCCGTTTTACCAGAAGCTGATGATATAGATGTAGCGATCGAGCAGAAAGATTTACGTATAGATGTATATCGAGCAGGCGGAGCAGGTGGACAGCACGTCAACACAACAGACTCAGCTGTAAGGATCACACATATCCCAACGAACATAGTTGTAACTTGTCAAGATGAGAGAAGTCAGATAAAAAATAAAGAGAAAGCGATGAAACATCTAAGATCAAAAATCTTAGAAGAAGAGATGAGCAGAGCTGCTAAAGAACAAGCTGATTCAAGAAAGTTACAGGTAGGATCAGGTGACAGATCAGAGCGAATTAGAACATACAACTTTCCTCAAAACAGATTAACAGATCACCGTATCAATCTAACGATCTACAGTTTAGATAGAGTTATGGAAGGGATTTTAGATGAAGTTTTAGATCTACTTGCAAACTTCCATCAAGCAGAGAGATTAAAGACGGCAGGGTTATAAAATTTAACTATGAGGATAGATGATTTTCATAGAGAGATTAAATCGCAAGTTTTAAACTTATCAGATAGATTAGATTTAATATCGTATATATTAGATATTCCGTATAGCGAGGTTGCGTCACTTAGTGGTGATACAGTTATTAACTTGCCATTATTAGATGTTGTACTATCGAAAATTAATGAAGGGATACCAGTTGCGTATATAACAAGTAGACGTGAGTTTTACGGATACGAGTTTTATGTTGATAATGGAGTATTAATTCCAAGGGTTGAAACAGAGATCCTTATATCGGAAGCTGTGCGAATTATACAAGATCAAAAAACAACCAGTAAAGATGTAGCAGATTTAAAAGTTGTTGATCTTTTTACAGGATCAGGCGTAGTTGGTATAACGTTATTAAATGAGATAGCAGGGTTGAATATAACGGTTGTTGATATCTCAGATGATGCCTTAAAGGTAGTCAAAATTAATGTAGATAAGTTTGATGTTGAGAGCAGAGTGAAGATCGTTAAATTAGATCTATCGGTTGCGATCAATGTTGAGAGTATTATGATAGATAACGATATTATATTAGCAAATCCACCTTATGTTTCAGAAGAGTATTATATAGATATGGTTGAAAATTTGAAGCATGAGCCTAAGATTGCGTTAGTTACAAAAGATAATGGATTATTTTATTATAATATGTTAATATATTTTCTTACACAGTGTAGAGATAAGAAGATTTTAGTAACCGAGATAGGTTTTGATCAATCAGATTATCTTAGAGAGCTGTGTCACAAATACGGACTAACTCATTATTTTTTAAAGGACTATTTAGGAATTAATAGAGTGTTGGTTTGTATCAAGGGGTAACCAATTGGAGAAGCTGATCGTTGTTGGAAAAAATAGGCTTTACGGAGATGTTTATATCTCTGGAGCGAAGAATGCTGCACTTCCTATATTAGCAGCAACTATCTTATCAGAGGGTAGTTATCAGATCTCAAATATCCCACTATTGAATGATATCAAAACGATGAGTAAGCTTCTGTTTACGCTTGGGATTACTCATAGATTAGAAGGCAATGTGTTGCACCTTACTAATAATGGTGATGATAAATTAATTGAAGTTCCGTACGATTTAGTAAAAACTATGCGAGCATCAATTCTTCTTTTAGGGCCTATACTTGCAAAGAAAGGCGAGGCTAGAGTTTCACTTCCAGGTGGTTGTGCGATAGGTGAGCGTCCAGTAGATCTACACATTAGTGCGTTAGAAAAAATGGGTGCGACTATAACTGTTGAAGATGGTTATATCCATGCAGTTTGTAAGAAATTAAGAGGTTGTACGATAGATTTTGAAAAGGTAACGGTTACTGGTACGGAGAATATTTTAATGGCTGCAACATTAGCAGAGGGTAGAACTATTCTTAATAATGCAGCAACCGAACCAGAGATAGAGGATCTAGCTAATCTATTAATTAAGATGGGTGCAACGATAGATGGTGCTGGAACGCCTTGTATAATAATTGACGGTGTTCAATCACTTAAATCGGTTGATTACGAAGTTATGCCAGACAGAATAGAGTGTGGAACATTTCTAGCAGCAGTTACTGCAACAGGTGGAAAGATTAAGATACATAACGCACCTATATCATCAATGACTGCGATATTAAATGCTTTAGAAGAGGCAGGTTTAGAGTTAGATATAGAGGATGACAATACATTAACGGCTACATCATCAGGGTATGTTAAATCGGTTGATATAGAGACATCTGTATATCCAGGATTTCCAACAGATATGCAGGCACAGTTTATGGCTGCTATGCTAAAGGCTGATGGAGTATCATCAGTTGCAGAGAATATTTTTGAGAATAGATTTATGCACGTTGCAGAGTATAAGCGTATGGGTGCAGATATAATGGTTGATGGCGATACGGCAACTGTTAAAGGTGTAAAACATTTTACAGGAGCACAGATAATGGCATCAGACCTTAGAGCATCTGCAGGGTTAGTTATAGCTGGACTTATTGCAGATAGTGAGAGTGAGATAAGCCGTATATATCATCTTGATAGAGGGTATGAAACATTTGAGAAGAAATTGTCAAATCTCGGTGCAGATATAAAAAGAGTAAAGAGCGAGGGTCAGTAACATGAGCATCTCGATAGCACTACCAAAAGGTAGACTAGCTGAAGAAAGTTTAGATCTTTTTGTGTCTCGTGGAATTTGTAGCAGAGATGTAATAGATTTTAATTCACGTAAATTAATTTTTACAACAGCAGATCAGTCGATCAGATTTTTACTTATCCGCAATATGGATATCCCAAGCTACGTTGAAAACGGTGCTGCGGATTTTGGAGTAATAGGTAAAGATATATTAGAGGAATTAAATCCTAATCTTTTTGAGATGATGGATTTAGGTTACGGACATTGCAGGTTATCTGTTGCAGGAATTAAAGATAGTAATGTTGGTTATCATCACAACATGAAGGTAGCCACAAAATATCCAAGTATCACTAAATCTTTTTTTATGAAGAAAGGTTTTGAAGTTGAGACGATGAAACTTTATGGATCAATAGAGATCGCACCTATTGTTGGTTTATCAGATTTTATAGTAGATCTTGTGTCAACAGGAGAAACTATCAAAAAGAATGGTATGTTAGAACTAGAAACAATTATGCAATCAACTGCAAGGCTTGTTGCAAATAGATATACAATTAGGACAAAACATTTAGAGATTAAGCCGTTTTTGTCGAAGCTAGGTATTTAAATGTTGAAGTTTTTCATTAAGGCAACTATTTTACTAAATCTTATGATAATCCCTTTCCATCTTTTATCAACTGACTTGATAGCAGCTGTTCTTGATGAAGTTATTATTGAAGGATATCGTAGAGTGCCTTTATCAAATATCGAACAATATACATTAAAAGCAGGTGAAGAGTATAGTATTGAACTTATCGATGAAACGGTAAAGACATTATATTCAACTGGGTTGTTTTTAGATATAGGTGTAGATTTTGAAGTTGTAGATGGAAAAGTTATTTTAACATATATAATAGATGAGATGCCACTTATATCTACTATTAGGTTTGAAGGAAATGAAACGGAAAAAGCTTCTAAATTAAAAGAAGAGGTATCATTGAAGCGTGGTGATAAATTAAGTTTTATTGCTGTTGAAAAAGCGATGATGGATCTGCTTGCGTTCTATGAAGATGAAAATAGATACGGAACAAAAATAGCTTTTAGTATAGAAGAGAGAACTGTAAATAGTGTCGATGTTATTTTCACAATTGAAGAAGCTGCAAAATCTAAAATATATAATATCATATTAATAGGTAATAAAAATATACCTGATGATAAAATCAAAAGTGCGATACCAACTCAAGAGCGTCATTTTTGGACGATAATATCATCAAGTGGTAAAATTCAAAAAGATATGATAATCGCAACAAGAGAGATCATAAGACTTTTATATCTTACAGAAGGGTACGCTAAAGTTTCTGTTTCAGAACCAGAGTTAAGTATAGATGATGATGATCCAGATAAGATCAATATGACTATCAAGATTGAAGAAAATTCTCAATATAAAGTTAGATCAATCGCATATACTAAAAACGATATTGTTCCACAAGAGGATCTAAAAAAAGCTACATTACTGCAAGTTGATGGTATCTTTAATATTCAACAATATCAACAAGATATTCTAAGTTTAACAGGACAATTCTCATCAATAGGTTACGCTTATGCAAACATAGAGCCTGTAATTCAACTAGATGATGAGACAAAAGAAGTTGATATCACATACAAGATAGATCCAGGTAATTTAGTTACAGTTAACAGGATTGAGATTGAAGGGAATAGAACAACGCGTGATAATGTAATTAGACGTCAGATAGATCAGTTAGAAGGCGAGATATATAATAGTAGATATTTAAATCAGGCACGTGCGAATATTATGTCGACTGGTTATTTTTCAAATGTTGAAATAAGAGAAGAACAGGTAACTCCTACTACAGTAGATGTAATAATAACAGTTGAGGAAGAGTCAACAGGTTCATTCACATTTGGTGTCGCATACTCAACACTTGATGGTTTATTAGGTTCAGTACAGTTACAGCGTAACAACTTTTTAGGACTAGGACATACCGTGTCGTTACAAGCTGAGGTTTCAAAAATCCGTACAGATTTCTCATTTAGTTATACTGAGCCGTGGTTATTTGATTGGCAAGTATCTGCAGGATTAGATGCATTTAATATGACGTATATATGGGATGAATACACAAGATCATCAACAGGTGGATCGATACGTTTAGGACATGCGATAGTTAAGCGACGTTTATTTATGAATTATAGATTTTCGATGTATAACGTTAATATATATGATATACCAGATGATGCATCAGAGATTATCAAAAGTCAGAAAGGTCGTATATGGACGCACAGTTTTTCACCATCAATAATATGGAACAATTTAGATAATTATATAGATCCTAAAAAAGGTAACAAGAGTGAACTATATGTTGATCTTGCAGGAACGATTTTAGGTGGTGATGCAGATTTTGTAAAAGTTGGAGCAGAGAGTGTTCAGTTCATTCCATTATTTGCAAATATAGTTTTATTTTTAAGAGTTAAAGTAGGGTTTATTTTTCCAACAGGAGACTCTCCAATTCCTATTGATGAACGCTTTAGATTAGGTGGAATAAATAGTGTTAGAGGTTTTGGATACGGAGATATATCACCAACAGATAGTGCAGGCTATAGATATGGTGGAGATAAATTTGCACAAGGTAATGTTGAGTTAATTTTTCCATTAAAAGAGGATATAAAACTTAGAGGATTAATATTTTTTGATATAGGTCAAGTAAATGATGTAGGCGAGGCTTTATTTGAAAATGGCACACGAGAATCAATAGGTGCAGGTATCCGTTGGTCAACACCGATGGGTATGTTTAGATTAGAGTTCGGTTATAAACTAGATAAAAAACCTGAAGAAGATCCATATAGATTTGAGTTTTCAATCGGTGGAACATTCTAGTTATAATATATAATTGTTGTTGTAATTTTAGTTTTGAGTATATGAAACATTATTGTTATCATATATAATTATTGTGATGTATGTTTAGGTTAGAGTTATTTATAAACTGGATATAATTAAGATGAAAATCTATATAGGTTTGATTTTTGAGTAGGAGATATATTCCAGTTATAATATATAATTGCTGTTTTGGTTAAAATTTCTTATAATACAATAAAGTGGAGATCAGATTTATGAAAAAGGTTTTATATTTTACATTGGTTACATTGTTTTTGACATTAGGCACAGCATCGGCTCAGGTATCTATTGCTATAATAGATCTTGAAAGAGCGATGAACGAATCAGAAGCTGGTAAAAAAGCGAATGTTGCTTTACAGAAAGAGTTAGAGGCAGCACAAGCACGAGGCGTTAGAATTGCTAAAGAAGTTGAAACGATATCTAAAGAGATTGAAACTCAACGTGGTGTTTTAACTCAAGCTGCTTTACAGAAAAAAGTTGCTGATGTTCAAAAGAAGAAAGTTGAACTTGAAAGATTAGAGAAAGATACTGGTGATGAGTTACAACGTAAGCAAATGCAACTTGTTAGTGGTATAGTTGTTGAGATGAAAAAAATTATTGATGCGTATGCAAAAGAGAAAAAGTTAGATCTTATTCTTGAAGCAAAAGAAGCAGGTGCTGCTTATGTAAATCCTAAATTAGATATTACAACTGAAATAATCAAAAGATATAATGCAGTATGGAAGAAGAAGAAGTAAATGAGCAACAATAAAATATCTATACCATGTTATAAACTATCATTTCTTGCAGAGTTAATCGGTGCAGAGTTGATCGGTGATGATATTGAAGTGAGCGGTATATCGTCTATTGATTTTCAAGTTAGTAATACGGTATCGATATTATCATTATCATCGAAGTTAAAACTTTATGATGGTGATGCAGCTGCTTTAATTATTTCAGATGATATATATAAAAAACAACAAGAGTTCGGTAAGCCGATACTTAAAGTTCGTGATAGTAGGCTTTCTGTTGTAAAAATGCTTAACTTGTTTTATCCAAAACAAGATGTTAAGCAGAGTATTTCATCGCACTCTATAATTGGTGAACAAGTTGATATTGGATCACCAGTAGAGATCGGTCATTATACGGTGATAGGCGATAATACGGTGATAGGCGATAATACGATTATTAAGCATAATACGGTTATAGGTAACTCTGTAACTATCGGAAATAATTGTACAATTCATTCAAATGTTACGATCTATGATGATGTTGTGCTGGGTGATAATGTTGTTCTTCATTCAGGAGCAGTGATCGGTGCAGACGGGTTTGGATTTGTACCAACTGGTGATATTCCAATAGCTATTCAGCAGAAAGGTAATGTTGTACTTGGTGATTATGTTGAGATCGGTGCGAACACATGTGTTGATAGAGCAACGCTTGGATCAACAGTCGTAGAGAGAGGAACAAAACTTGCAGCCCTTGTAATGGTTGGACATAACACAGTGATAGGTAAATCATGTTTAGTTGCATCACAAGCAGGTTTTTCAGGATCGATGTTAGTTGGTGATAATGTTTTAGTTGCAGGTCAGGTTGGTTTTTCTGATCATATAAATATTGCATCAAACACCGTTTTTGGTGGACAAGCAGGTGTGAATAATGATGTAAAAGAGGCTGGTATGTATATGGGATCGCCATGTATGCCGATGTTAAAATATGCAAGATCATTTGCTATTTTTGCAAAATTGCCAGACTTATTAAGGAGGGTTAGGGATCTTGAAAACAAGAGTAATTAATATTGATGAAATAAGGGAAGTTTATCTGCCACACAGATACCCATTTATATTTTTAGATAAAGTTCTTTCATTTACAGAAGATAGCATTGTAGGTGTAAAGAATGTAACAATAAACGAGAATTTTTTTCAAGGACATTTTCCAGCGTATCCGATACTCCCAGGTGTTGTTATCCTAGAATCTTTAGCACAACTATCAGGTGTTTTAGGTAAACTTATATTTGATGAAAGAGGACAAGATATAAAAGCAGTGAAAGATTGTTTTTTCACATCGTTAGATAATAGTAAATTTAAGGCTCAAGTAAGACCAGGTGATGTTCTTACATTGGAGTCGAAGTATATTAAAGACAAGATGAGTTTATGGTATTTTGAATGTAAGGCTACAGTTGATGGAAAGCTTGCTTGCTCAACATCGATGTCATTATATATGTCTACTTAATTAGCGGAGATTATTATGTCAATACACAAGACGGCAGAGATTGATAGTTCATCAGAGATATCTGATACGGCGATTATTGAGGCTGGGGTTTACATCGGCAAAGGGTGTAAAATCGGCGATAATGTTTGGGTAGGACGAAATAGTTACATAGATAAGTATACAGAAATTGGTGAAGGCACAAAAGTTTACCCAGGAGCACATCTAGGAGCTGATCCTCAAGATTATAGTTATAAGGGTGAGGATACTAAGTTAAAGATAGGTAAGAATTGTATAATACGAGAGTGTTCTCCAATTCATAGAGGCACAACTAAAGAGAGTTGGGAAACGGTTTTAGGTGATAATGTTTTTATTATGACATTAACACATTTAGGTCATGATTGTATTGTTGGAGATGATGTTATTCTCTCAACAGGTGCGATGGTTGGTGGACACAGCCATATAGACAAGGGTGCTATTATCGGAGGCTGTGCTGCGTTACATCAGTTTGTATATATAGGATCGTATGCTATGGTTGGTGGTGCAGCAGCTGTACGCGTGGATGTACCTCCATATATTTTAGCATCAGGTAATGATCTTGAAATTCAAGGTTTAAATGTTGTTGGACTTAAGAGAAACGGTATTAAACCTCCAGTTAGGGCAGAGATAAAATCTGCTTTAGGGATATTGATGGATCTTTCTTTGTCAAAAAACGATGTGGTTGATAAATTATATAATCTTACTCAATATGAAGAGATAAAAATATTTAGAGACTTTATAATTAACTCAAAAAGACCATTACTTAGAAAATAATATAAGGGTGGATTAATATTATGGTAAGAACAGGAATTATAGGTATAGGTAAGATGGGTAAATATCATCTAAATCTTGCTCCTGAAATAAAAGGTATGGAACTTGTAGGAATTTCTGATGTAGATGATAAAAATTTAGCAACATATTCATCACTGTCAGGAGTTAAGGGATATAAAGATTACCGTGATATGTTAGGTTTTGTTGATGCAGTAACGATTGCGGCACCGACAAAATATCATTATGAAATAGCGAAAGAGTGTTTATTATTAGGTAAACATATATTAGTAGAGAAACCTATAACAACCGATTATGATCAAGCAACAGAGCTTTTTGAAATAGCACAAGATAAAAATCTTGTTCTGCATATAGGACACGTTGAAAGATTTAACGGCGCTATATCAGAGTTCAAAAAGATCTCAAACAACCCTATATTAATTGATTCAAAACGAGTAGGTCCATTTAATCATAACTTTATTTCAGATAGTATAGTTTTAGATTTGATGATTCACGATATAGATATAATTATCAATATTGTGGGATCAATGGTTAAAGTTATTCAAGTTATGGGATCGCCTATAAAATCTAGTATAGCTGATTTTGCATCAGTTAATCTTCTATTTGAAAACGGTACAGTAGCGCATATCCATGTGAGTAGAGTATCGCAGATGAAGGAGCGACTTATGACAATTTATGAAGAGGATTCATTAATTGTTTTAGATTTTACATCGCAAGATATAAATATATTTAGATCAGGACAAACAGAGCAGTCATTTGGTGACAATGAAGTAAGGTATAAAAATGAGTTTACTCAAGAGCGTCTTTTTGTATATAAAGACAATCCGTTAAAATTAGAGATCACACATTTTATAGATTGTGTATCAGGTAAGAAGAGTAGAGAAGTTACAGTAGAGCACGATTTACGATCATTACAGGTAGCTCTCATAATAGATAACTTGATTAAGAAAAATCTTTATGGAGAAGAGGTAGTATTATAATGAAGGTTGCGATAATATCAGGTGAGGGTAATTTACCAGTACTAGCTGCAGAGGCGTTACAAAAGAAAGGTATTGAAACGATATCAATTGTTTTTAATGAGAGTGAAGTTAAGGCTAGGTTAGAGAAGATTGTTAGTAGAGTATATTTAACAGGTATAGCAAAAGTCGGCAAGGTATTAAGTATTTTTAAGAAAGAAGGTATTACTCATTTATTAATGATAGGTAAGATGGATAAGACGGTTTTAGATGGTGGAAATTTAAGACCAGATTTAAGAGCTTTATGGATATTATTTAGATTAAAAAACAGAAACAATGATACAATACATTACGCAGTAGTTAAAGAATTTGAAAGTAGAGGTATTACAATTATGTCACAGTCAGAAGTATTGAATGAGATAGTTCCTGAGATAGGTGTGTATTCAAAATCTAAACCTACAAAAGCGATGATGAAAGATATTGAGTTCGGCTACACGGTTGCGTGTGAGCTTGGAAGATTAGATGTTGGACAAACGGTAGTTGTTAAAAAACTTAACGTGATGGCTGTTGAGTCAGCAGAAGGCACAGATAAAACAATCGCAAGAGGTTGTAAATTAGCAGTTGAAGATGCAGTTATTGTCAAAGCTGCAAAACCTCAACAAGATGATAGATTTGATCTACCAGTTGTAGGTATGGCATCGTTTAAAGCAGTTGTTGAAAACAAGGGTAAAGTTTTAGCAGTTGAAGCTGGTAAAACATTAGTCGTAGGACTTGATGAGTGTATTAAGTTTGCAAATAGTAACGATATGATTTTTATAGTTTTTGATCCAAAAGATTTATATAAACCAACTCTATTTGAGGCGTAATATTTATCTATGGAAAGCGTTATAATTATTTTACTTGGACTAATTCTTGGAAGCTTTGCATCGGTATTAGTTTATAGAGTTCCGTATGGTGGATCTATTTTGACACCTGTACGATCAGAGTGTCCAAAATGTAGAAGTAAGATAAGTTTTTACGATAATATCCCAGTGCTGAGTTATTTGATGTTAAGGGGTAGATGTCGTAAATGTAATGTTAAAATACCGATTATATATTTAGTGTTGGAGTTAATTACTCCGATACTTTTTATTTTAGTATACTCTCCTGATATGTATTATTATATCTTTAAAATATCGGTTGTGTATATTTTAATATTGATATCGTTTACAGATATTGTAACATCACTAGATGATAAATTTAAGTCAGGTATGATTCCAGAAATTTATTTAATATTATTGATATTGTTACCGTTACTGTATACAGGTTTTTTTAAACAAAACGAGCTTAATTTTCTTTATAAGTTAGCGGGTTTTGCGACAGGTTTTTTACTGTTGTATCTTTTATCTGCAACGATGAGAGTGATTTTTAAAAGAGATTCAATGGGTGATGGTGACATAATATTATTTGGTGCAATTTTAATGTGTACTAGGTATTATAATAGTGCAGAGCTTGTGTTAAATATTTCATTGATTTTAATTATATCATCTATGGTTGGAATTGTTACATGGTTAATGATGAGATATAATTTCAAGAAACAAGGGTTAAGTGTTAATGATATACGTATTCCATTTGCACCAGCACTTTCATTAGGTTGTTTGTATTTGTTAGTTTTTTAGATTAGAGTTGGTTTGCAGGTTTGTTAATTTAAAGATTTTATGTGTGATAAATTAATTATGTTTGGAGATATTGTGATAGATATAGATCAGTCATTAGAGCTTATAAAACGTGGAACGGAAGAGATTATTTCAGTAGATGATTTAACCTCAAAGTTGAAAGAGGGTAGACCGTTAACGGTGAAGGCTGGGTTTGATCCAACAGCTCCAGATCTACATTTAGGACACACGGTTGTTTTACAGAAGCTTAAACATTTTCAAGATTTAGGACATAACGTAAAATTTTTAATCGGTGATTTCACAGGTATGATCGGTGATCCGTCAGGTAAATCAGAAACCCGTAAAGCGTTGACTAAGGAAGAAGTTTTATCAAATGCAGAAACGTATAAAGAACAAGTATATAAAGTTTTAGATCCAGAAAAAACAGAGATTGTTTTTAACTCAGTATGGCTAGATAAATTAGGCACACGTGGCGTTTTAGAACTGATGTCAAAGTATACGGTTGCAAGAATTTTAGAGCGTGATGATTTTTCAAAACGATATAAAGAACATCAACCGATCGGAGTGCATGAGTTTTTATATCCATTAATGCAAGGATACGATTCAGTTGCTATGAAAGCAGATATTGAGTTAGGTGGTACAGATCAGAAGTTTAATTTATTAGTTGGTAGAGAGCTGTTAAGAGATTACGGTTTAAAACCACAAGTTGCGATCACTATGCCTATTATTGAAGGTTTAGATGGCGTGATGAAGATGAGTAAATCATTAGGTAACTATGTTGGGATATCAGAACAGGCTGATGATATGTTCGGCAAATTGATGTCGATATCAGATGAGTTGATGATCAAATATTATATGCTACTATCTAATAAAAGTGTAGGCGATATAGATAAGATGAAGTTGGATATTGCAAGTGGTACACTTCATCCTATGGAAGCTAAAAAACTTTTTGCGATGGAGATAATAGAGCGTTATCATTCAAAATCAGAAGCAGTTGAAGCTAGAGAAAAGTTTGAGAAAGTTTTTGCAAAGAAAGAAATTCCAGATGATATTTTAGAGTATACTTTAAAAGGTGAAACTCTTCTTGATATAGTGATAAATTTAAATTTTGCAGATAGTCGTTCAAACGCTAGACGTCTAGCCGATCAAGGTGGAATAACTTTGAGTAATGAACGAGTAACGGATCTGAGTTTAATAGTTGATAGTGAGAGTGTATTAAAAGTTGGTAAACGTAAGTTTGCTAAGTTAATTAAATAGTTTTAAAAGTTAGTAAACGTATGTTGCTAAGTTGATTAAATAAGTTTTAAAAG
>CAMQYB010000003.1 GCA_947039055.1 uncultured Deferribacteraceae bacterium | reverse complement strand
TACCGATATATGTTGAATTACTAGATCAATATAACACCTATGAAGATACTGCACTTATCAATCAAATGTTATATATGGATCATCCGTTATCGATATGGGATATCAAAAATCTAACGCTTTACGATAAATCGATAAGAACATTAAGAAAGCGTTTGAACTCGCTTGTATGTAGAGGGATTTTAACGAGAACAGCACACCCTACTCTATACAATAAATCTTATTATACAGCAAACAAAAATATTTAAGAATTATCCAATCATCAAATTGATCTACTCTATAATTTCATTCATTAAAATATTGCTAATAAAAAACATTAACTATTTAATCCTTATTCATATATTTACCAATGTTAGTACATATACAATGATCCATTATTAATCTAGTAAACTAGCATCTATTAACTCTTTAGTATAATTATTCTGAGGAGTGCTAAATAATTTATCACACATGCCCTCTTCAATAATTTTTCCATCTTTCATCACTATAATATGATTTGCAATAGACTGAATAACTTCTAAATTATGTGTGATGAAAATATACGATATATTATATCTAACTTGTAAACTCTTTAATAATTCAATTATCTGATACTGTATAACTCTATCTAATGATGACGTCGGCTCATCTAATATAATTAATTCTGGATTTAATATTATCGCACGGGCGATAGCTATACGTTGACGTTCTCCTCCTGAAAGTTCGTGTGGATATCTATTTAAAATATCTATACTTAATCCGACCTCAATAACAACCTCTTCAACTCTCTTTCTGATAAATAATTTATCCTTAATATTACTTGCAAGCAAACCTTCTGATATAATACGCTCAATCGTCATTCTTGGGTTAAGGCTTGCAAACGGATCTTGGAAAACTACCTGTATATATTTACGCAACTTACGCAACTCCTCTGAGCCTAATCTCGATAAATCTTTACCCTTAAAAAGAACCGTACCTGTAAAATCTATAAGACTTAATACAGCCTTTAACAATGATGTTTTACCTGATCCTGATTCGCCAACTACACCTAGCGTTGAACCTTTATCAATCTTAAATGATATACTATCAACTGCAACATTGATGATAGGACGTGATAAAAACCGTCGCTTACTATAGATCACTGATAACGATTTGACATCTAATAATATATCATCACACCACCCTCTATCTAAGGCAGATTTGTTTTTTATATTAATAAGAGATTTCGTGTACTCTGATACTGGATTATTAAATATATCTTTTGTAACTCCTTTCTCAACCACCCTACCATCTTTCACAACTACAACCCTATCGCTATATTTTTTGACAACTGCTAAGTCGTGAGTTATCAATAATATAGATAATTTTAATTTATCTTTTAATTCATTCATTAGATTTAAAATCTGCAATTGTATAGTCGCATCTAACGCAGTTGTTGGCTCATCAGCTATAAGTAATTTTGGGCTTAAAGCTATTGCTATTGCAATAATTATTCTCTGTTTTTCACCACCTGAAAACGTATCAGGAAAATCATTCAACCTTCTTTCGCCGTCTACTATACCTACTAAAGAAAGAAGTTCTATAGCTCTTGTTGTTGCATCATGCTTACTAAATTTATCTATAAATATAAACCTCTCCATAATCTGCTTGCCGATCGTGTGAAGAGGATTAAGCGATACCATAGGCTCTTGAAAAATATATGCTATATCTCTACCTCTTATATCTCGCATCTGATCTTCACTATACGAAGAGATGGTTTTATCACAAAACTTTATGACACCAGAGTTATAAATAGCACCGTAATATTTATTTAGAGAAGTGATAGCTAGAGCTGCAACTGATTTGCCTGATCCTGATTCTCCAACCATCGCTAAAGTTTCGCCCTCACCTATATCAAAAGAGAAATTATCAACTGCGATAACCTCTCCTACTTCAGTGTTAAATGATACTTTAAGATTTTCTACTTCAAGAATTTTTTTCATAATTTATCTCTTCTCTAAATGTTTTGGATCAAATGAATCTCTAAATCCCTCGCCTATAAATACAAGAAGTGTTAACATTGAGGACACTAAAACAAACGCAGATATACCTACCCATGGGGCGTGAATATTCGATTTTCCTGCAGCCAGAATTTCTCCAAGTGACGGCGATCCAGGTGGCATACCAAATCCTAAAAAATCTAGCGACGTTAATACCGTTACCGATCCTGCTAAAATAAACGGAAAAAATGTCATAGCAGATACAAGTGCATTTGGTAAGATATGGCGAAACATTATTGTAAAATCTTTCACACCTAATGCTCGTGCTGCTTTAACATACTCTAACTCTCTGCCTCTAAAAAATTCTGCACGAACAACTCCTACTAACGACATCCAACCAAAAATACTCATTAATAAAAGTAGCCACCAAAAACCAGGACGGATTAAACTGCTCGCAATAATCAACAAATATAACATAGGAATACCTGACAAAATTTCCATAAATCGTTGACTGTAAAGATCTATCTTACCTCCGTAATATCCTTGAATAGCTCCAACAAATATCCCTATAATTGACGTTATTGTTGTCAACATAAATCCAAAAATTACTGATAATCTAAATCCATAAAGTAGACGTGCAAAAACATCTCGCCCTTGATCGTCTAGCCCTAACGGGTTTATTAATGTCGGCTTGGTTGGTGGTGGTTCTAATATATTATAGCTAACTGTGTTGTAACTAAAACGGACAGGTGTCCATATAGCCCAACCGTGCTGATCTATTATATCTAACATAAATGGATCTTTATAATCTGCCTCTGTATCAAAAAAACCGCCGAACTCTTTCTCGGTATATACAAAGAAAATCGGAAAATATAATTTATCCTGATAAGATAATACGATCGGTTTATCATTGACAATTATCTCTGCAAACAAACTTAAAATAAATAATAACGAGAAAATTATTAATGAATAAAACGCACGCTTATTCTTTCTAAATCGACTTATTCTTCTTTTAGTAAGTGGTGATAATTTCATCTATCTACCTCTACGAACAGAATCAAATGAAATTCTTGGATCTATTAAAACATACATAATATCGGTGATTATACCTACGACTAATCCCATTAATGTAAATATATATAAGGTCGAAAACATGATAGGGTAATCACGGTTAAGTGTAGCCTCAAACCCCATTAAACCTAATCCATCAAGAGAGAATATAACCTCTATCAGTAACGATCCTGTAAAAAACATTGATATAAATAACGCTGGAAAACCTGATATAACTATTAACATAGAGTTACGAAATATATGCCCGTACAAAACTCTTCTCTCTGTAATACCTTTCGATCTAGCTGTTGTTACATACTGCTTATTTATCTCATCTAAAAAAGAGTTTTTTGTGAGCATAGATAGCGACGCAAATCCTCCTATCACCATCGCAAAAATAGGGAGAAAAATATGCCGTAAATAATCCTTAACTTTCTCAAATAAATTCATATCTGCAAAACCATCAGATACTAATCCTCGTAGAGGAAACCATGAAAAATAATTACCACCAGCAAATAAAATAATCAAAATAATCGCAAAAAGAAATATCGGAATAGCACTACCTAAAACAATAAAAAAGGAACTCCATACATCAAAATTGCTACCATTTTTCATAGCTTTTTTTATACCTAAAGGAATGCTTATTAAATATACTAAAAGAGTCGTCCATACGCCTAATGATATAGATACTGGTAACTTCTCTTTAATCAACTCTATCACACTGCTGTCACGGAAAAAACTGTCCCCAAAATCAAACAGTAAAAACTGTTTCAACATAAGAAAGTAACGCTCCATTATTGGCTTATCAAAACCATATAACTCCTCTAAATCTTTACGTAAATCTTCTGACAGATAGCTAGATGATTTGTATTGATCTGCTTTATTATCATCACCTATCATCACACCAGTTGCACCCTCTGAATCATCATGCATAGCTCGCTCTTCAGCAGTTACAGCCTCCCCGCTCATCTTAGCTATCATAGTGTCAATTGGACCACCTGGTGCCATCTGAACTAGAAAAAAATTGATTGTTACTATACCTATTAATGTCGGGATAATTAATAGCAATCGTTTAGATATATATTTAATCATCTACTGATAATCCCATCAATCTCTTTCTCTTTATCACTATCTATCCACCAAGTATTAAACCCTAAGCCGTATGCTGGAGGATTTGATGGTTTACTAAATTTATCAAAATATGCAATACGATATCTATCTGAATAACCTGCTGGGATTGTGTAATAACCTGTAAGAAGTAATCTATCTAACGCTTTCACATAGTTCTCTAACTTAGCTCTACTGCTCTCATCAACTATTAAATCAATTAATTGATCAATCGCTGTATCTTTTATCTTTGCATAATTTCTACTACCTTTCTCTGATGCTACATCGCTACTCCACATATTACGCTGTTCATTACCTGGAGAGTCCGACTGTTTTATCCGAGTGTAGATCATCATGTAATCTTTATTACGAACTTTCTCCACATATTGAGTTGAGTCAATATAACGAATATGCAACTCTATACCAATTCTTTCTAATGACTTTTTAAATGACAGAATATCCTTCTCTAAAGCTTTCGATATTAAAACGATCTCTAACTGTAATGGCTTATCAGAACTATCTACCATTTTTCCGTTTTTGATCGTGTAGCCTCCCTCTTCAAATAAAGTAACTGACTTCATTAAGTTCGATCTGTTATTACCTGTTGCATCAGTTTTTGGAAGTTCAAACTTCTTATATAAAACCTTATCTGACACATCTGGCTTAACTCTTTTAATAATCTCTACAACCTCTTTAGATGGAATATTTTCAACCGCTAATTCCGAGTTAGAGAAGTAACTTGTGTGCCTTATATCATTACCATAATATATATTTTTATTTATCCACTCATAATCGTAAGCGTACGTCAAAGCTTCTCTTACTAATATATTATCAAAAGGTTTTACAGATGTGTTCAAAATTATACCCATCATTCCTGTCGGATTTTTATGTGAGATCTCTTCTTTCTTGATTAGCCCCATATCAAAATATCTACCCTTATATCCATGATACCAACGCTTACCTGAACCCTCTGAAATGAAATCAAAATGTCCTGCTTTGAACGCTTCAAATGCAACAGTCTGATCTCTAAAATACTCAAACGCTATTGTTTCAAAATTATTTTGTCCTATATTCACAGGAAGATCTTTTCCCCAGTAATCATCTGCTGCAACAAGCACAACATTCTTGCCTGCAACAA
The DNA here is from genome assembly GCA_947039055.1 of uncultured Deferribacteraceae bacterium. GTDB lineage: Bacteria > Chrysiogenota > Deferribacteres > Deferribacterales > Mucispirillaceae > CAMQYB01. The sequence continues at coordinate 20,963 of CAMQYB010000003.1, read as the reverse complement.
ATGATTTAATCTTATATGGACCGCTACCAAGTGGTGGCTCTAATGTTGATTTTGAAATATCTTTACTCTTCCAATAATGTTTTGGTAGAACTACCATCTGTCCTAAAATTAATGGTAGCTCCTTATTTAATCCACTTTTATCAAATATAAATTTTATCGTATGCTTATCTATAATTTTAACATCCACTACAGCCTTATAGTAGTTCCTGTGAAATGGAGAGTTCTTTACTAACGTGTTAAATGTAAAAAGAACATCATCTGATGTTAAAGGTACAGAATCATTCCATCTAGCCTTTTTGTTGAGATTAAATTGTACCCACGAATAATCATCAGGGTACTCTAAACTTTCTGCCAATAATCCATAATATGAAACCGACTCATCAAGTGATGATTTTAAAAGCGTATCGTAAATAGATCCTGATGATCTAAAAGGAATTCCTTTTAATGCAAATGTGTTAAAAGTATCGTATGTGCCTATTATTGCTCTGCGTAAAGTACCACCTTTTTTTGCGTTTTTATCTGTATAGTCAAAGTGCTGAAAATCTTCGTTATACTTTAATGAACCTGTAAGTGATATGCCGTGAGTTCTTGTGATATCTGACGAATACACACTCTCTGCAAAAATTACAAAATATGAAAATAATAGAAACATAATCAATCTACTCATATCACTTCCCCTTGTCATAGATGGTAATGTAACTTCTCATATCTGACATAGATATTGTGATAAACTTATTTATATCATCAATTGTAATCTTTTCAATAATATCAATCATCTCATCTGCCGATAACACGGTATCATCTTCTATAAGATTTGACGCTATACTTGTTGCCCAAAATTTATTATTCTGAGATGCTTGATCCAGCTGTAATATCTGCTGACTTTTTGCAATCTCTAAATCTTGTTTAGTTACTCCATGTTTAATAATATTATTAAACACGAGAGTTGTTTCTTTGATGATATCATCTCTTTTTGATGATGAGGTTGTAAACGATATCCGTGCAAATAATGAGTCCTCTGGAAAATCTGTGTATCTTATCATTACATTTGATGAGTACACACCACTCATATCTTCTCTTATTTTTTCTCTTAATTTTTTAGATATTATACGTCTTACCAATGCAGAAATATACTCTCCATTTTTAATATAATCTATATCCTTATCAAAAATCATCATCACTGTTGCTTTATCTAAAACATCTCCGTATCCAACAGATTTTCCTCTCTTTGCTACAAGATCAACATTCAGAAATTTAGTGCTTGATTTCTTACTACTGCTTGGAAGTGATGCTATGTATTTTTCAGCATATTTAACTACCTCTTCCTTATTAACATCTCCTACTACAACAAATTTATAATTACCTATATCTCTAAAATTTTTATTATAAATTTCTAATAAATCGCTCTTTTTTAAATCTACTAAATCAGTGTCTAACAGGTACTCTCTACGATAATTATCGTTATACATTTTAGCTACTGCTTCACGAATAAACTGTTGATATTTATCCTTTTTATCACTACCTAATGATATCTTTGTTTGATCTATAATATGGTCGAAAACATTATCATCTATTATAGGCACGGTCATATAGTTATAGAGTAATTGAAACGCTGTTTCTATATCTTTAGAATCTCCTGCTCCGTCAAATGAAAATGTGTTAAGTTTAATTGATGGTGCTAACAATACACTTTTATCTGCTAAATATCCTCTTAATTGACTTAATGTAATATCCTTAAACCCACTGCTTTTAATCGTATTAAGCATTAAAGATGATAAGATAATCTCTTTATCATTTAGAACAGATTTTCCACCTAACTTATTACCTATAATCATAAATTTATTTTTATCAGCATCAGTTTTTTTAATAAGTAACTGTGCTCCATTTTCAAAAATAATTAAATCTGAATTGATATTTTCATATCTCTTCTGTGATTTAATTTTACCTGATTCTATCTTTTTATTGATAAGAGTTGTGATAGCTTCGCTTCCTTTATATTTCTCTATTTTCATCTTAGATACTTTCTGTTTTATAGATTTAAAAGCTTTACTATCAATATCTACCATCTCTAAATCACGCTCAGGAACAGCCACTAAAACAACTTGATTTTCATTATCTACAAGTTTATTAAACGCTTTATTGTAATCACTTAATTTGCTCTCATTCAATATTTTATCAAATAATATTTTGTCTTGATGGTACTCAGTTAGATAATCTTTCTTAATATCGTATGATGATATCATCGACGCAATTCTCTCTGAACTATCTTTATAATCAGGTTGAGTAAATCTTGTTAATGCTGATTGTTGTTTTGATATAAACTCATCTAACTCTTGTTGATTAAAGCCGTTACGTTTAATGTTTTCAATCTCAATTAAAAGAATTTCAATATCTGTTTTAATATTTTTTGGTGTTGTCACAATATTAAATCGTGTACCATATAAATTATCTGAGTAGTTACTTGTCGCTGAAGAGAACCCTATTAGATCACTTTTATCCTCTAATATTTTTAACGATACTCGTCTATTCAACATACTTAAACTTGCTTGCTCTAACAGACGTTTTTTTAAATCAGCAAATGTTTTAACTCTTCCCTCATTCTTTAAATAAGTGAGCGATACCGATGATGATTTAGCTTCAGGATCAGAGATTATATGAACGCTCAACCCTTTCTGTACAGGGATATTTTTATCTGCTTTTTGAGGTAGTTTATCCGCACTAAGAGATGAAAATGTATCTTCAATCATCTTTTCAATCTGCTCAATATTTATATCTCCGACAACTATAATAGACATATTTGACGCTCTATACCACTTATCGTAATAACCTTTCAGCAGAGCTTTGTCAGCATTTAAAATCACATCCATCTTTCCGATAGGATCTCTCACTGCGTATAAAGAATTTTCAAAAATTATCTCCCTGTTTTTCACACCTAATCTATATCTAAAATCATTACGGCTATTAAACTCTTCAACCACAACACCTTTCTCTTTTTCGATTTCGCTTTCATCAAATGAGATAGCATCTGCCCAATCTCTAAAAATCTTAAACGAGTCTTTTATAAATTTAGGATCATCAGCTGGGATGCTCAACTGATAGTTCGTATAGTCTGTTGATGTTGATGCGTTACTGTGTGTACCAAAACTTAATCCGACTTTCTCTAAGAACTTTATTACATCATTGCCTTTGAAATTTTTCGTACCATTGAACGCCATGTGTTCAACAAAATGAGCAACACCTTGTTCGCTATCATTTTCATCTAACGAACCACTTCTTATATTTAAACGCATCTCAATTTTATTTACTGGAAAATCATTCTGTTTAATATAATAAGTTAATCCATTTTTCAATTTACCAACTTTTATCTGATCACTAAACGGTAATTGATCGCTATCTTTAATATAGTTGATTAGCTTTTCATCTTTTTTTGCGTATCCCATATTCACTAACCCCAAGACTAACAGAAAAACTAAAATAGTAACTTTTTTAACAATACTCTTATTCACAAACAACTCCTTAAACCTAATTTAACATATTTTTAATAATTTAATTTTCTTCTAATTTAAACTTTACAGACACAACCATTCCTACTCTAACTATTACCCCATCTTTTACAGCAGGGGTAAATTTCCACTGACTAACTGCTTTCAACGCAGATGTTTCAAATATATTTACTGGACTTGCTTTTACCACTAACGGAGATTCCACATCACCCTTTTCATTCAATATAAACCTTACAAGCACACGCCCTTCAATCCTGTTATCTTTTGCATATTTTGGATAGTTAGGCTTAATATTTGATAACGCTCTAGGTATTGTATCTACATCTTTAAGAGATATAACTCCCTTTTCTGAACCTGAAACTTGAGCATCCGATCCTGTTCCAACACCGCCTCCTGCTCCTAACCCTTCCATACCAACAACACCGTCTAACGATTGTTTTGGAATAGATGCTACTTGAGAGTAATCTGATTGAGAGTCGTTATTATACTCATCTTGCGAGTTATCATCTTCCATACTTTCAGCTGTATTAGATTTTAATTTCTCACGCTCAACCTCTATACCACTTTCATCATTTCGTACGATCTTCTCTTCTACTTTTTTATCTATTTCATTCTCAGCTATATCTTCACTTTGATCTTCATTCATAGTTTTAATACTTGATTTCTTCTTCATATTTTTTATAACTTCTTGTTGAGCGATACCTGTTGATATATCTTCTCTTACTAAAGATGCAGCTTCATCTGATGCACCAGCGTTACCAGTTATAATTGATGTAGATATAGATAATGATCCTGTACCGTAACCGTAAGAGTCGCCACCTTTAACGATAGGTCCCATAATAATCAATACAAGCACAATTATATGAATTGCAATAGATTCTATTATTGACCTTACCATAATTAACTACTCTTTTCCGTCTGTAAATTAACCTTCTCAAACCCTAGTTCTTGTAGTAAACCCATTAACTCTGCAAAAAATTGAACAGATGAATCTTTATCTGCACGCACTGTGATATTTGCGTCTTTTGATAGCGTTGCAAAAATAGAATTTAGTTGAGTAAGGTCTATACCTTTATCCTCATAATAAAAAACTCCATCTGATGATATAGAGATCATAACTGTTTCTACAGCTGTTTCTGAATATGTTGACACTGGCAGAGCAATAGGAATAACTCCTGTTTTTACAAATGTTGCTGTTGCTAATACTATCGTTAAAAGCACTAACATTATATCTATAAAAGGAACAACGTTTATCGAATCAAAGCTTTTCTCTCTCACACATAGCCTCCTTAATTAACATAAGTTCAGTCACTTTTCTATGCAGAAAATTATACATTACCATCGCTGGGATAGCAGCCAATAATCCAGCAGCTGTTGCTTTTAACGCTAACGCTAAACCTGTCATTATCTCTGGAATATTTCCGCCTGTTGAGTTTTCACCAAGAGAAACAAACGTATACATTATACCCATAACTGTACCTAATAATCCTATATATGGAGCATTACTTCCTATCGTTGCTATGATATGTAAATGTTTAGTCAACGCAACTTCATAAAGCTGGATAGCTGAATAATCATTAGGATTAACTTCTTTATAAAATCTTACTCTCTCTATTGCAACAGCTATAGCGATCACACTCATTACCGCTAAAAAACCTATCACTCCATAATCAATAACTAATTTTATATTCATCTTTTATATCTCCTGATACCATCTAAAATCAAAATCGCTAGTAACGCATATATACCACCTGTAAATATCAAAATTGAATCTATTACAAATGTAAACTTATCTCTCTCTCTAATTGTCACCAAATACATAAGATATATAACTGCTAATAATGATGTAAAAAGATACGCTTCAAAAACATTATCTGAAAACTTAAACTCTTGATACTTTGCAAAACTTCTTCCATCTGTTAAAATTCTAAATGGAAAAACAGTCGTATAAACCGCTCTGTAAAAAGGAGATAGAGTATCACCGTATTCATAAAAATATGATGCTAAAGAGTTGCCTGATCTATCTGATATATACATATTCTCGTTATGATCAGTAATAATTTTGATAGATACAATTAATGGATTTAAATAATATTTCAAATCATCATTATAAGGATCGTATGCTCCAAGTGATATTTTATCTAATCTATATTTATCTTTTAACAAGCTATATACAGATCCATTATCTGTTACAATTAATCCATAGTTAGGAAGATTTCTATTTTCCTCAACAGTAATATAAATAATATTCTCATCTATTTTTACACCTGTATTTCTTATGAACGGTTTATCCTTGATAGAAAACAGATGATACAAATTGTTTGCTGAATCTAATATAAAATATCCAAAATCATACTGCTTTCTTGTCGTTGGATTACCAGCGATAATTTTTGCAGGAAACTTAAATCCAGCATCAACTAATAGCTCTGTATGTAGTTTACTTTTATTATCATTAATTTTATTTGTTGTGGCATCAATAAATTCCATTTTATTATTTATTCTAAAAAGATCTGGTGGCATTTGAATAGTTGTATACTCTCCACTTGCATCAAATAACGGATAGAGATTTATCATTCTTTCTGACTTATCAATTGATTTTGGATATATTGAAAGAAACTGACTCTCTCTTATTGCAACATCAACGGGGATCTTCTTGCCATGTATATCCGTAGGATATTTATCCCATATTTTTAACTCTCTGCTAAAAAGCATCGGTAATAATGATGAGTATTCTTTCTTTGTATAATTATCTCCGTTACTATCAAAATGTCTAATATTAAACGACTTATCAACTGTACGCAAAATAAAATCTTGTAAAACTTCACTATAAAAAATTAGAGGCGTATTAACTCGTTCTGAAAAAATCTTTGTATAATATTGAGGTATAAATTTTGAAAATGATAACACCGCAATAATAAGCATCGTAACCCTTGCTATATATTTCATCACATAACTCCCTTTCTAAATCGTATTGCTGGATAGTAAATTATCGGTATAGAAATTAGTACAATCCCAACGACTATCAATACATAATAGATATCTGTTTTATAAACTGACACATCAACTAACGTCACTATACCTACTATTAGAATAGCTATCCTTATCTTATTTTTCCATAACGGTTCAAGAGTGAGGATTGAGGCGATCATATAGATTAATATAGCCTCTAAATACCAATACAACATCACTTTTGGAATTAAACTATATATGTCATACGGAAAAAATAATGAAGATACTATACATATCAAAACCGTATCAATTACAAATAATAAAGTTAGAAATATGATACTAAATGAGATCGTACTCGCAACCATAATATACTCATTCATCGGTAGGTGACACGATATACGAAATGATCTTTTTATAACTTCTGGCAAAAATTGAAACACTCCTAACGTGATCGCTGTCCCATAAAACACCGCCTCATATCTATAGAAAAAAATCGAGTTCTTAGCAATTATATCTGACCATATCTGAACTGGTGTTATCATTTCAAAACCACCACGCAGTGTGATAAAATAATAGACAGATACAGCTATGTGAATTAGTAGAAGTATTACTAATATTTTTTTTAATTTAATATATTCTTTTAACCAAATACTTTTAATCATATATACCTCTTAATATTTTCCTGTAAGTGCGATAAAAGTATCTTCTAATGTTAAATCAAAATACTCGTAATCTATCTTCTTACTTAATGCTTTATCAAAAAACTTATCAGCCTCTTCTGGTTTAATATTCGTGATAACTTCGTAACTTTTATTGTTTGTAGATATGTCCTTGATCTCTTTATAACTACTTAATAATTGTATATTTGTATCAAGTGTTATACGGTATCCATGTAACCCATCTCCTAGTGTATTAATTTTTCCAGAAACAATAACATTTCCTTTATCAATAAGAATTGCCTCATCAACAAATCTCTCTATATCCTGTACTATATGAGTTGTTACAAGAACTGTTTTCTCTCTTTTTTGAACATAGTCATTTAAGTTATCAAGAAATAATCTTCTATATCCAGCATCTAATCCCATAGAGAAATCATCAAGTATCAACAGATCAGAATTTTGTGCCATAAGCACCGCCAATGTAACTTGTGAACGCTGACCACATGACATATTTTTTATCTTATGCGATCTCTTCAATCCTAGTTTTTTTATTAGGTAATCATAGATGTCTTTATCCCACGCTTTATAAAATGATTTATAAAATTGTTCCGTTTCATCAATGTTCATAAAGTCATACGCTAGATGTCCCTCATGAAGCAATGCGATCTTAGATTTCGCTCTATTAGATAATGAATAAGAGTTCTCATCAAAAATTAAACATCTACCAAAATCAGGTTTAAGAAACCCCATCATGATATTTATTGTCGTTGTTTTGCCTGCACCATTCTTTCCTAATAATCCAAAAACTTTACCCTTATCAACTGAGAGATTTATCCCGTGTAAAACCTTATTGCTACCATAACTGTGTTCAAGATTTTCAACAGATATCACCCTATTACTATTAATACACATAACCCACCTTTAACCAAAATTGTCTACCCATTTCATATGTTGAAGAGGTAGTTGTTGAACCGTAACCTGATCCTGTATCATTCTTTATATTAAAGAGATTGTTAATCTCTAACGATACTGAAACTTTTGCAAGCTCTGTTACAAGCTTTTCAAATGTGATAGCACAATCAACTATAAATGTTGCTCCACGACTTTTTGTTTCATAAGCTGCTGTTGATAATTTAGTGGGCTTACCAGTTGACGGATCAATAGCTCCTTCCCCTATAAAATACTCACTATCTACAAGTTCCAGTTCTTTATACGGTGACTGAAATGTTACAAATGTAGAAAATTTAAAGTATTTAAAAAACTTGCCCACATATGCAAGATTAACTATCACTGGTTTATTATAATTATCTTTAGGTAACTCACTTAATGGAATTGTATTGCCATTATAGACAACCTTGTTATCAAGATCTTCTAAGTTAAAAATATCCTCGTAACTATCATTTGAAGTTATAGAATGTTGCCATGCAACATTGAAAGTTATACGATGATTTGTCCACTTTCTATCGTAACTCATCTGTACTGATTGATATGTACCACTACCGTTATTGTTTAATCTATAGTATGCTATACCATCTGCTTCTGTCTCTCCACGTTCTCTTGCAAACCCATCATCACTAAGTCGTGCTATGTATTTCAAAGATAGATATCCACCTAAAACTGATTGATCTACAGCACCCACGAACTCATCAACATAAGGCGTTCTAAGCTCGCTAAAATTATAAGATGTTTTCGTTCCATCAGAAACTGGTTGAAAGTCTTGCAACTGATTTCTATACGTCCAGCGTTGCTCTTGATAACTTGGTGATACACCTTCTTTTAACTTATTTGCAAGAAGTGTAGCGCTATAATAACGATTATAACCAGCTGTAAGAACAGTTGAATTATCATCAAAAATATCGTACTTCAACTCTGTTCTTGGTGCAAAATTTACATTATCCATAAAATCATCGTACGTTACACGAAGCCCTACTCGTAAATTAAATCTATAAAACTTCCAGCTATCTTGAGCGTATAATGCGTACTCATTAACTAATGCTAAAACATTAGATGATGGTGTTACCGTTCTGCCTGAAAAATATTGCTCACCATCAACACAAGTTCCACTATCGCCACCACAATTTATATCAACCGACTCTGCTACTTCATTATATAAAATAGCATCCTCTTTTCTATTATGCCTGCCTTGAATATATTTATATGATAAACCGTACGAGAACTCATGCGTACCTGCTAATTTCAAATCTTTAATCGTGTGATCGAACGATACGTTACTGCTCTGCTCAGTTTTATATATACTGCCCCATCCACCCTCAGTACTGATCGCAGTCTTTGTTGGATCATCACCATTATTAATTGTCTCGCCCCACGGTTTATTATCTGATGCTATCCATGACTTAAAATATTGTGGTGCTTCTCTTGAATTTTCCGAATAATTATAATCAACATGAACTTTGATTTTATTATCACCTATCTCATTATGATAATTAACAGATGAAAAAACTCCACCACCTTTGATTTCAAAATCACTGTTGAGAGTATTTTTTATAAAGTAATCTCCACTGTTTGGAGAGTAAGATGTTGTGAGATCTGCAAAACTCGAACCATCAATATTATAAACACCTTTTAAAAATACAGTTTGAGCCATTCTGCTTTGATCCTTATACCCATTAAAATAATTTAATGGAATTGTAGAACGATTTAATTTATAACTTAAAAGTAATCCTAAATCATCTGTGATAGGAATAGATGACGAAAGTGAGTGAAAGCTTTTTGAAAAATTTAACTGATTAGATGTGTCGTTAGTTGAGTCATTCAAATACCTCTCATCCTCAGTTATAAAAAAATGCGTGAACTCTGAGCCTGTAAACTTATACGAGTAATCAAGTTCAAATTTATCGCCTGGTGTCTTTGTGACAATATCAACAACTCCACCTGTAAATCCACCGTATGATGCTGGAATATTACTGTCATAAACGATAATGTCTTTAATAATAGATGAGTCTATAAAAAATTTATATGATCCACCTGATACATCATCTGCTTGATAAGGATTATCTGCTGCTGGATCAAGTGAACTCGAATTACTTACTCCATCAACCATAAAAAGGTTCTCATACGTTCTGCCACCCGAAATAGATATCTCATCAGGTGCGATCTCGCCTGCCGATGATGAACTTCTAACATCATTGCTAAATTGAACACCCGGCACAATCTTTAAAACATCCGTAATATTACCATTACCTGTTGGTAAATTTTCAATAAAATCTCTCGGAATAGTCGTCTTACCTGTGTTTTCAAGCTTATTTAGATTTTCAATCACATTTACATCTCCCATATCAAAAAAATCTTCTATCTCCTCAAGATATTCATCATCTAAGACAGCATCCATCTCATCATCATCTAATTTTGAGCTATTATTATCGAGTTTTGAGCTATTATTATCTATTGCTGTGATACTTTCTGTTTTATTATCAAGAGCGTAAACACTTTTAAAAGAAATTGACGTGATTAACATCATAATCGTTAAAAAGAAAGCTGTATTGTATATAATTCTTATAAAACTCATTGATAAATTACACCATAACCCATAATAAAAACGTAAAATATACAAATTATTGAATGATTTAGAAGAAAAATACTCTAAATCTATATTTATATTCATATTTGTATAAATACTTTAGTTAAGCCTAAGCATTTTAACAGGTTTTGTCAAGTTAAAAGTTTAGTTGAAGCTAATCTTTACTGCTTTTTGCTGTTTTTTTTGGTTATTTATTGACACAATTATGTCATTATTATGGGCATTACTATGGTATTATCACGGTATTATTACAGCATTACTATAGATAAAATTAAGTAAAAAAAAAGTAGGTAGAGAGTATGAAATCTCCCTACCTACCAAGAAATAATAGAAATTAAGAAGGGGAGAATCACTGATAAGAAATTAGCTAATTCTTATCAACTTTATTCTATGAAAATCTTAAATCCTAAGTTATACAACAAAAAATCGTACTTTAACGTCTATATTTATGATTAATAGTAAAATTATTAGCTACTTTATCAATACTATTAATCTTAGTGAAACCAAAACTATTACCACTCCTCTAAATCTTGAAGAGAGTATACCTTTCTATGAATTATGATACAGATAACCCTTGTTTCATAGAACTTCTAATCAAGTTTTATAATACTACTATCTACTCTTTCTCTATAGTAAGAGCATCTGATGGGCACTCTTCTGCACAATCACCACACACTGTACAGGCGTCACTATCTAGTCTAGTGTGCTTTCATATATATCGCATTTGTGCCACAAACTTCAATACAAGCTCCACAACTAGTGCAACGCAACTTGTCAACTACTAACTCTTTTCCATCTGCATCTACAATCTTTTTTGAATTATTATCCATAATATCCTCCTTTTTATATATAGTAGTTACTATTTTTAAACCTATACCCTCCTTACTTTATATATAGCAACTACCACTATCTCAATGAGTATAAGTATCTATAATCATATACAATATGCCGATTAAATCTATATACTACTGCATATACCGTTACAATATATACAGTAGTATTATCGTTACTCTATCAATTCTTTCTAAACTACTTTTTAATTATCTTTAAAAAACGGTCTTAAATCTGTACTATCTAAAACGCCGTCGCCGTCAATATCATCATCAAGCGTTAATCCTGATGCTGTTATCTGCTCAGCTGTTGCCCATGGTGCAAAGAAATCTGGTTTACCGTCTTTATCTGTATCTGAAATTGCGATATCCGTACCCTTAAATACATCCATGTTCACAACAGCTTCTGCTATCGACTCTAACGCAGTATACTTATCTGCTTCAGTTGTCATAATAGTCGTATCATTTGCCATAATACCTGCTCTATCTACTAAGCCGATAGATACATATCCATCCATTACTTCAATAAGTGCTGTTTTTCTCTTATTTGTAGACGAAATAGCTTGTGCCTCTGTTGTAGCACGTTTAAAAATCTCATCTGCTTTAGCTAAGTCTGGAATATTTGCATACTCAGCTGCTACATACCGTAAATTATCAACTCTTGCTTCTTTCTCCGTATCTGTACCATTAGGCATTTTATCTATCTCTAATATAGCTTTTCCTAGATATTCATTCATCTTCGTAGTTTTATCTTCATTATTCATAATAAACTCATCATGTGCTAAACCTATATAGAAAGCATAACTCACTGACGCAGTGTCTGATGGTATAGAAACACCTGCCGCTTTAGTAAAGTGACTTTCAGCATTTATTGTCTCTCCAATATCATGGTACATCTTTCCTATTACTGCATACGCTTTTGATTTTAGAAATGAGTCTGGAGTTGTAGCTACATAACTCGTAGCTTTTGCTAATACTTTTTTAGCTTCCGTCTTATCAAATAACGCATATATATCTGCAACTCTTAAATAGCCCTGATGCGAATACCTACTCGCTACGCGTTCACTACTATCTGTTATCAGTTCTCCAAGTTTAAGTGGTTTAACATCTTGTTGATTAAAATACGTTACAGCTTTATCAAGTTGTGTAACTAGATAAACTAAATATTCTTTTGCAATAGGATTATTCCCATACTCAAAAGCATTAAGAGATATTCCTTTATTATAGTCATTATAATAGGTGATAATTTCTACATAATCTGATATATTCTCAAATGCACTACCCATCGCAACCTTGCTTTCAATAAATGTTTTAACTGTATTAAATTCACCTACTAAAGATAGGTAGCCAAGATAACTATTATATTTATAAGCACCTGTAATTTTTCCAATCATTGGTAAAAAAGTATCATTAATATATGAAGCACCCTTACTCCATCCTACTGGAGCCATCATACCAGCAAAAGAGTTTTTCCATGTAGTACCACCATCTGAGGCATCGATATCTTTTTTTTCTAAAGCGCTATCATAAGCAGCTAAAATTAAATTTTTATATTTGATTAATTCAGCTGAAGATACATTATCTTTTTCTTTTTGTTGTACAATTTTAAAATATACTTCCATAAGAACTTCATAAGCTATCAAGTGAGTAGCGTATCGCTTGCCATTTACAGCACCTGGTTGTAAATTCGTAATTAACTCATTATAATCCACTGCTAATCTTTCTGCATTTTCATATTCCTTGTTTGCTACAAGATCTGACATAACACCTCCTATTGCATTCTCTATACCGAATATTAATCTTCCGTATAATGTAGCAACACTAGGAGATGAAGAACTATCTAAAGCACCTAACAAATCATTAATTAAAAAGTTTCTTATCGCACTTCCTTTATCTACTGCATCTGCACGACCATATTCAGTAGCCAGCATTTGATAAACCATCGCTATACTAGTTAAAGTGTTGCCTGACGGCGGCGGAGTAACTTTATATATAGCATCTAACAATCTTTTACTCTCATCTAAATACTCTATAGCTTTTACTTTGTTATAACTTGAAGAATAAGCCCCTATTAGTCTATAAGCATCAGCTCTATTTAATGAATCAATCATATATATATCAGCAAAATTTGCTGCTTTTTCATGTAAACCATATTTAGTATTCGCAATTATTACTTGCGTATAAATAGTATCGTTAATCGCATCGCTATTTACATCTGAAATTAATTGTCTTGCTTTATAAGTATTATCAGCCGTTGAATTAAAGTAATAACTGCTACGTTTAGCATTATCATCACCCAAAACTTCAAAGTAAGGGATATCTACAGATATCACGCTATCAGTTGATACTCCTACTAATCTTGCTTTTAAAGTATCTGGAACATATGTAACTAACTTTTCTTGAAACTCACTTTCAGTTACATTAAAATTAACGTAATCATCTAGTTCATCAGTTTCTTGAGTTGCTTTAAGAAGTCGTACAATCTGATTAATATTCGTTTGAATAACTGATAGATTACTCTCCATAACAATCTCTACTCTATCGTATAACTGCTCAACATTTGTTGCAAAATCAGCAGTAGGATCAGCTGGATCAGTTGGATAATTTTGCAATCCGTTTACTATCGCCTCTTTGAAATATACAAGTTTCTCTGTTTTTGCAATTTTTGCGACAACATCATTAATCTCTCCTATTGTTGCATCTAAACTCACCTTAGAAGCTTTAATCTCTTCTCTTGAAGTTGCATTATCAACACCCACAAGTATAGCTCCTAAATATTTGTCATTACTAAATATATTCTCATTACTGCCTATATTTGTTGCGATAACATCAATAGAATTACTACCACCTTTTTCGTTTAATAATATCGCAGTCTTTACAATCATATAAGACCCTTTCAGTAACGATATATTATCCATAGGATCTGCATATAGATCTATACTATCATCAAGCCCTAAAGCTTTCTTAACCGTGCTTTCAGCTTTTGCACTATCATTAGTATCACTGCTATAATCATGTAAAACTGTAGTTATAGGAGAGATAACAATCTTATCATTCAACGCAAACTTTGATCTGCGTAACGGAATATTGTCAAACGCTATGCCGTACTTTGTATCTATCCCACCTATCGCATTTAAATAAAAATCATCTAAATTCATACCAATATTAATAGATATCTGCCACTCACCAATCTCATTACTCCAACCCTCACAAGGCAAGTTTCCACTTGATCCACAAACCCTCGCTGTAACCGTCTCACCTTTTTTGATAAGAGATACTCGACTATCTCTTATATATGGATCAACAACCACACCCTTTAGCTTTAAACCAACTGCTTGATCATCCCCATCACTCTTTTTATCATCTCCACATGAAATAATAAACATCGATAACATCAAAACTAATGCCGTAGACAACTTTTTCATATTATAAACTCCCTAATCTTTATAAAATACTCAATATTATGATAATCTAACTATTCATAAATGTATTAAACTGAAATTAAACTATTTTAATACGAATTGTCAAGTAAAAGTTTAGTCATGCCTAAACTTATTGTTAAAAATCTCATTTTTTTTCGCTTTTTTTTTGAATATCTCTCTAAAAAAACAACTATTCAAATTATTTTTTGGTGAAATTTTAATGACCCTATTGTGCAATTCCAATCAAAATGAAAGCCACTAGAAATGACTACTAGAGATACTGTAGATATGTGTCAAAACATGACAACCTAGAATATAATCTTGAAGGATAAATATAAAAATAAGTTTTGATTTTAACTTCATTATAACTAATCAATTGAAATTATCTGCCGATATGAGTAATATATTCATGAAATACGCTTATGGAGGAGTTTTAAATGTTTGTTGAAAATGATTTTGAATTGAATGACTTTTTACATACACTGAATTTTGAGCCCACAAGAGCTTACCACTTCGGTAAGTGTTTTTGTACGTGTTTATGTTTGTGCGTTTACTATCTAAACCTAGTTCTTAGCGTAAAATAAATATCAGATATACTGAAGTCTAACGGACATCAATATCTAAAATCTATACATTTAAACTTTATGTTTCAGATATGGTCGCTCACTATAATTATATATGATCACCGATTTGTCAATACTCTAAAAAACTTTAGCATTTATATATATAATAAAAATTGTTATATATCTCATCTATCTGCCATGACAATAGAAAATATTAAAACGTACAAACTCGCACTACTCTCAATATTGAGCGTTAGTTAGATATAAGTATTCACAATTAATAAACCTCAAAAAATCAGTATTGTTAACAAGTTAGATAAAGTTGCTTAATAAATAATCAGACTCTGCAAAATGGATAAGTTAAAACAATCTAAATAAGTATCAATAATAAAGCGTAAATGGTTAATCTTACGCCTTCTGTTTATACATACAAACCTATCAATTAACAACCACCCCTCTCATCATATAGTTTCAATTCTATTTAAATCAATCGAGAATAAATCAAATATATTTTTATAAATTAATATAGTTGAATTTTAATTATCTGTCCAAAGTTCGCACTGTCTTATAATCGTATCCATCGCATCATCTATCCCCTCAGGTGGGTATTTATATTTCTTTAATAATCGTTTAATCATTTTACGCATACCAGCTCTTGCACTCTCTTTTCTCTCCCAATCTATAGTACGATTATCACGCAACATATCAGTAAGTTTTTTTGTTATCTCTACAAGTTGTTCGTTTTCATAAAAATCTTTTATCGCCTCAGGTTTAGTTAATGCGTCATAAAAAGCTAACTCATCTCCAGTTAATCCCAACTTTTTACCCATTGCATTTTCTGTATTCATTTCCTCTGCCATACGGATCAACTTATCAATTACTTGTTCGTTCGTTAGCATTCCGTTGTGATAACTAATTAAAATCCGTTGCATTTTATCAGAGAACTTTTCAGATTTTACGAGGTTAGTTTTGCTATATAGCTTTACCTTTTCTGCTACTAATTTTTTGAGGAGTTCAACCGCTATATTTTTATGTTCAATTTTAGATAGTTGATCTAAATATATCGGATCAAAAAGCGAAAATTCTTTATCAATCTCAGTGAAAAGATTAATCACTCCATCGCTTTTTATAGATTGTTTTAAAAGATTGTTGATACTCTCATTGATATCTTTTAGAGAGAAAGCTTTACCGTTTCCACCCTCATTAGATAACCGTACAACAAGCGTGCGTACAGCTTCAAAAAATGCAGCTTCAACACGTTTATCTCTATCAACTATACTAGAACAAAGTGATAACGCTTGTTTAAGCAGTAACGCTTCTTTTATAAATGTTTTTTTATTTTCCTCTTGCGATATATCAGTTATAAAGTTTAAAGCATCGGTAATAATTTTTGCACGTTCAATATCTGTCGCTTCAATAAAATTATTGTAATTAAGTGAATGAAAGATTTCACGACACACCGATAATTTTTCTAAAAATTTAGGATATGCCTCCTCTTTGATATCAGTATTACCGTAGTTCGATTTATCTCTATTCGTGTAATCGCTCATCGCTTGATTTAGTGCTGATGCTATACCTATATAGTCAACAATAAGTCCACCCTCTTTATCTTCAAACACTCTATTAACTCTTGCGATCGCTTGCATAAGAGTGTGTCCAGCCATCGGTTTATAAATATACATAGTCGATAATGATGGCACATCAAACCCAGTGAGCCACATATCAACAACGATAGCTATTTTCATATCATCGTCGTTATCTTTAAATTTATTTGCTAACTTTTCTTTGTGAGTGTTGTTACCTATTATCTCTCTCCACTCTTCAGGATCGCCGTTAGCAGATGTCATAACTACATTAACTTTTTTATCCCATGCAGGTCTAAGTTCGAGTATGCGTTCATAAATTTTCATAGCGATAGGACGAGAGTACGCAACAATAATAGCTTTACCAGTGAGCAGATTTTGACGGTTGTTTTCATAGTGCAACAGGATATCATCAACAAGCGAGTTGATAGTTTGTTCAGCCCCAAGTAGAGCGTCCATTTTTGACAGTTCTTTTTTACTTTTTTCAATAGTATAATCATCAGTTGTTTGAGCGAACTCATCGTACTGTTGATCGATTTTATCCATCGTACCCGTATCAAGTTTTAGATTAATCACACGGCTTTCATAATACACAGGTCTAGTTGCACCGTCTTCCACCGCTTGAGTCATATCGTAAATATCTATATAATCTCCGAACACTTCACGGGTGCTTCGATCATTCATAGAAATAGGAGTTCCAGTAAAGCCGATGTATGTAGCATTAGGTAGACTGTTTCTAATAATTCTTGCGAACCCGATTTTAATTTTTCCGTCTTTGCCTACCTCTTCTTTAAGTCCATACTGTCCACGGTGAGCTTCATCAGAAATCACTACTATATTTTTACGAGTAGATAAAGGTTCATCAGACTCTTCAAATTTTTGCATAGTGGTAAAAATTATTCCGTTAGCGATACGGTTATTTAATAGTTTTTTTAATCCCTCTCTATTTTCAGCTTGTTGCGGATCTTGACGTAGAAAATCTTTACATTTAGAGAACTGTAGATAAAGTTGATTATCAAGATCGTTTCTATCAGTTAGTACGATTATAGTTGGACTGTTTAACGCCTCTTGTAATAGATGCGCATAGAACACCATAGATAGCGATTTTCCACTCCCTTGAGTATGCCAAAACACGCCACCTTTCTGATCGTTATCAACAGCATGCACGGTGCTATCGACTGCTTTTTTTACGGCGAAATATTGATGATATCCAGCAAGGATTTTATTTTGATTAGTTCCATTACTTGCGTAACAGCAGAAATTTTTAATAATATCTAAGAATCTATCTTTAATAAATAACCCTTCAAAGAAAGTATCAAATTGCGCGTGTTTATTATTTTCATATTTTCCGTCTTTAGTTTTCCATTCCATATATCTATTTTCATCAGAAGTTAAAGTTCCGATTTTATTAGTTAGTTGATCGCTCATGACACAGGCGATGTTATAGATAAAAAGTACGGGTATTTCTTTCATATTGTTTTTAATTTGTCTATAAGCTTCACTAGCATTAGTTTCTTCTCTTGATGGAGATTTAAGTTCAATAACGACAAGTGGCAATCCGTTGATAAATAGAATGATGTCAGGACGTTTCTCACTATTTTCAATAACTGTCCACTGATTAATAACGTGAAAGGAGTTATTGTTGATGTTATTGTAATCTATTAGATAAACGAGTTCAGTTCTGTCTTGTCCGTCTATGCAAAATTTAACATTTATCCCGTTTTGTATATATTGCATAAAGAGTTGATTTTTTTGAATCAGAGGTGCGGTTTCAAAATTTGTTAGTTTATAGATTGCATCATCAATTCCGTCTGTTGGAATATTAGGGTTGAGGTTCGTGAGACTAATTTTGAGCATGTCAGTATATATCGGCGAGTGATAATCACGGTTAATATCAGGTGCGTAAATATGCGTGTATCCTATAGACGTGAATAGCTGAATTATAGCGTTTTCGTAGTTTTCTTCAGTGAATGACATTATTTTACCTCTGATGAAAGTTGTAGTTGTTTTTGCATTGTTGTGAGAATGGTTGGTTCTTTTATATTTTCAGCTAATTCAAGTAAGCTTTTTTTAAAATCTTTATAATTAATGAGAATATCAACAGTCTTATAATAAATTGCATCTAATTTATTTATAATATCATCAAGTTTCATTAACTCTTTTTGAGTTAATGAAAACAAGTATTTAATTTTATCTAATTCAAAAGTTTTCAATGTAATTTCATTTTGAAAATGTTTAACTTGCTTTAATTCTCTAGCCCTTTTCTTTAGATTAGTCTCGTTTATGGAAGCTTTATCATCTATGAGTTTATCAATTTCTTCTATGTGTAATAAAAAATTAACAAACATTAACCATCTTAAATGTTTATTCTCTTTAAAGTTTTTATCAAAGCTATTTTCAAGATTTTTATTATTCAGTGTTACATAAGTCTTATTTGCACTCCTAACAAGAATACTATAAATAGTATACAGTTCATATTTTTTTTCAAATAGAGCGATTTTATTTTGTTGATTGGCGATTTTATTAGGAATATAAATTGCGACAGCGATTGCTCCAAGAGTTAGAAAAACACCTAAAGAAGTAAAGAAGGAAGATGTTTTTTCAAATCCACCATAAAGATGTAATCCAACAAATAGTATAGCAAGTATAATCATTGCAAAAACTGAAATAATAATAATTGTAAGAGTTCTAGTATTCATTTATTTTTTCTCCAGAGGTACACGGATTTCTCCACTCATAAGTTTTGGGAGTAGATAATCACGAAGATTTTTTAATTGTTCAGTTTCAATCGTATTCCGTAATATCTTTTCATCGTATGCACTTACTATATGTTCAAATTTATTAACACTACTTATTATTGGTAATACAATTTTTAAGTCATTTAATGTATCTTTATTAATTGAACCAAAAACTGTACCCTCTCCATTGTAAATTGTAAATTGTTGTTTTAGATTTTTCATTAAATATAATACAAATGATTGATGATTGTTTTTGCTTCTTATCTTAGATAGTCCACGTCCAATACAGCACCTATCCATAGAAACATTTATATCTCCGACTGGAGCACGAACACTCATCAAAATATCTCCTATCTCTGCCATTCTTTTAGGTTCAGTAGTAAATAGTCTTTGTGTTGGAAATCTCCAATTAAACTCTCCCCTACCTTGATAAAATATCTCGCCATTGCCTTCTTCGTTATAACTCGTTCCCTCTGGCGATTGTCCCATTACAATATCAGCAATATCACTTAATTTTCCGACTTTCCAGCCTTTCGGGATTTTTCCTAGTTCGCTATCTTCAAATTCGCCATCTTTGAATGGATCAAAATCCACAAACCAAGATTTAAAAATTGCTTGTGCCATTTCTTCCAGTGTCTTGTTCATTTGGGCGTTCAGTTCTATTTTATCATCTAAACATGACAACGTTAACGCTATACTCTCTTGCTCTAAAAGAGGGGGAAGAAAAATTGAAAGGTTATCAATAATCGGTTTAGTTATAAATCTTGTAGCACTGCCAACTGATATTTGTTGTAAGTGTTTTAATTGTAGTTGAATGGCATAAAACATATAATTGAAATTTGTTTTATTTGAATCTATTACATCAATTATATATGTTCGTTGATATGCATCAAATTTGCCTTGATATTTTTTAATACTAAAAATACCACTTGCATTGTTGCCTGCAAGTAATATTGCTCTCTGGTCAAAAGAAAATGTATCAATTGCTAAAGTTGTTGGCGAACATGTGAAAAATGGATATTCTCCATTAACAATAGCTGCATTAGAGTTTTTCTTTCCTGTTACAAATGTTATTAACTCAGACAGTTTCACAGTTTGTAAATCTTTATCTTTAGGCATCTATCTTACCTAACCTCTTTTTGATCTCTTTTTCCAATGAATGGCTCGTTTCAAACATT
>CAMQYB010000002.1 GCA_947039055.1 uncultured Deferribacteraceae bacterium | reverse complement strand
ATTAAGCCATATTATTGATGGAGCTTCTAATGTATAATAAAATAAACTCTGTATCAATTTGCATAGCTATTGGAATTTATAATGTATAATAAAGCGGTTCTGCTTGAATTTAATGGTACAAACTATCAAGGTTGGCAGAAACAGAAAAGTCAATTATCTATACAAAATCTTCTTGAAACAGCTATATCACAAATCTATCAAGAAAACATAAAATCAATAGGTGCTGGAAGAACGGATGCTGGTGTGCATGCTCTTTCACAAGTGATGAGTTTTAAATCTGAAAAACATATTGATAGTTATAAGCTTAAAAGAGGCATTAATGCTTTTCTTCCTGATGATATTGTTGTGCTTGATATTAAAGATGTTGAACCTGAATTTAGTGCCTTATACGGTGTTAAATCTAAAAGTTATGTGTATAAAATTATTAATAGAGAAGCACCACTTACGATTGATAAAAATCTTGCGTTATGGATAAGAAGAAAAATTGATATAGATCTATTAAAATTGTCGCTAAATAAATTTATAGGTGAGAAAGATTTTACCTCATTTTGTATGAGTAGAAGTAAGAAAGAAAGCTGTGTAAGAAAAATAAACTTCATTAACACTTATATAGTTGATGATAAAATATTAATAGAAATAAACGCTAACGGTTTTCTGCATAACATGATAAGAATTATGATCGGAACGATTTTAGATATAAATTTTAACTCTAAAAATCCAGATATGCTAGATCAAATAATTGAATCTAAAGATAGAAAATTGGCTGCTAAAACAGAGTCTGCCTCTGGACTTTATCAACTAAAAGTTTTCTATAACCATGAACTGTTTGATGTTGATGAGAAAAAATTGATTAGAATGCTTTAATATATTTAATTGAACTTACTGACTTGCTGACTCTCGTGCTTAGCGAATTTTCTAGCTTTAAAACACTAGGTAACGCTTATAAAAAAAGATCTATACCTATCAAAACAAGTTTATAAAACTCTACGGTTTTGAAGATATAGATCATCTAATTTTACACAATTTTTATACTATCTAACTAATCATCTCTTAGATCTTTCTAGTTAATCTAAAATACACTAGCCTATTTAAAAAGCTCACATACAACCGAATAAACTATTTAAACGGTTTTAGTTGGCACAAGAAACCTTGTATCATTATCCACAATACCTAAATACACCCACCACCAAACCAAAAACTATTTAGACGGTTTTAAAATATAAATAACTCTATCTTTTTGTAAGATTTTTGCAGCTTCTAATATATCTTTTTTATTGATCTTTTTAACTTCTTCAAGAAACTTTTCGTACCCGTCTTTACTATTTAATAAAACATTATAAAACGATCTATTTCTCGCTATATCAGAATTTGTTTGAGACGATATAAGTAGCGATCCTAATAACGCATTTTTCGCTTTTTCTACCTCTTCATCTGTTACTGTTTTTGCTAAGTTCAAATGTATCTCATCAATTTTTTCAATCGCTTTCTTGATATTTTTATACTCTAACCCTGCCATAACTATAAATCTTGACTCACATATTCTTGAGGGATAACCTGCTCCTACCGAATACGCAAACCCTAAATTTTTTCTAATTTCAGTAAAATATCTTGAACTCATTCCGCCACCTAAAAGTTCTGTTAAAACTTTTGTAGCAACATAATTTTTATCTGCAACAGCTGGGGCTTTATACGCTATATATAACTTAGCCTGTTTTATTCTTGTATCATTATCTTCAATCTTACTATCTATAAACTCAAGTCCACTTGCATCATATTTATATTCATACTTGCCTGTTGAGTCGATCTTAGATAAAATTTCTTTAAGCTCTTTAACTATCTTATCATTATAATTTCCAACTAACGTTACAACTATCTCTGAGTTTTTCATCAACTCTTTTCTGCTATTTAAAATATCATCATAAGATAATCCCTTAACGATCTTAACTGTACCCGATGTTTGCATAGCGTACGGTAACCCTTTGTTAGAAACTTCTGCAAACCTAATTGATGCTACTGTGTTTGGATCATCAGAATTTGTTTTGATCTCTTCAATTACAAAATCTTTCTCTCTCTTAAATATATCTTTATCAATTTTTGGATCTAAAATAAAATCACTGTAATCAGCCATTAAATCTTGCATTACATCTGTTGGTGCTGAGAAAACAATATCTGTTGAATAATGTGTTACACCAGCTCCGATATTTGCACCATAGAACTCTGCTTTATCTAAAAGTTTACTACTTCTTAACCACGATCTCGTCATTAAGCTAGTCGTACCGTTACTTTTATTATCTTCATTAAATACTCCACCCTTAACTGATACTATTATAGATACAGTTTGAGTGTAGTCTCGTTTAAACTCTTGTAGAATTACTCCGTTCTTCAACTTACTCTCCTTAAATGACACCTTAGAATAACCTAAAGATGTTGATACCAATAAAATCGTCGCTATTAAAAAAACAAATCTTGTAAAAAACATCGTACCACACCTTTCAATATTAACAGAAATAATCATCTACCTAATCTATAAATATACTATAAATTTTTACTATCATAATTTTGCTACTAATTTAGATAACCACACTAGCTACCTTCATAACTATATACACTTTATCATTATGTTATGCACTCAAACAATGCACACTTTACTGCCCTAAACTATCCTATAATAACTTTATCATCAACGACACATAACTTGTCATTACAAAATAAATCTATCGCTTTACAATATAATATATGCTCTCTAGCTAATATCTTTGCAGATAGTGAACTCGCATCATCATCTGAACCGACGTCAACAACATCTTGTAAAATAATTTTACCAGTATCAACGCCTTGATCCACAAAATGAACTGTGCAACCAGCGTATCTAACTCCGTAATCTATCGCCTGTTGTTGTGCATTCATACCTTTGAATGATGGAAGAAGAGACGGATGAATATTGATAACTTTATTATCGTAACTATCAATAATTATCTCTGACACGATACGCATATATCCTGCTAAACATATTAGATCTATGTTATACGAACTAAGTTCATCAACAATCGCTTGATCAAACTTTTTTCTATCATCAAACTTTTTGTGATCCATAATTAGCGTTGGTAGATTATTGCTCTTTGCGTAAACAATACCTTCAGCATCATTATTATTTGAAAAGACTAAAACAATTTCTGCGTTTGTAATCTTACCTGATAAAATATTTTTATGGATATTTATAAAGTTTGAACCTCTACCTGATAAGAAAATAGCTAATCGTTTTTTCATACTATTAATCAATTCCTTCTATATGAACTTGTTTATCACCTGCTATAACTTCGCCTATATCTGACGCTGTATAACCTAAAGATCTCGCCTGCTCGATAACATCTTTACTGCTTTTTTCATCCGTTATAATAATGTATCCTACACCCATATTGAAAACAGTATATAATTCTCTGCTTGCGATATCTGTGATTGATAAAAATTTCTTATATACATCTGGTAAGGCTATTTTGCTTGGATCAATTTTTACTGATAAATTATCAGCTAAAACTCTAGGGATATTTTCATAAAATCCGCCACCTGTAATATGTACCATTCCATTGATTTTCACATTTGATGAAAGAAGTGATCCTACAAGTTTAACGTATAATTTAGTCGGAATAAGTAACGCCTCAGCTAAAGTTTTGCCATCTACAAAATCTTTTGTATCAAGTGGAAGTTTTAAGTTATCTAATAACACTTTACGAATTAATGAAAATCCATTGCTATGAAAACCAGATGAACCTATACCTATTAGACGATCGCCAATATTTATTTTTGTGCCGTCAATCATCTTCTCTCTATCAACAATGCCAACTGCAAAACCTGCAAGATCAAAATCATCGCCTTTATACATTCCAGGCATCTCAGCAGTTTCACCACCTAATAACGCCATCTCAGACTCGATACACCCAGCAGTTATTCCATCAACAATAGACTTCATGCTTTCAGGAACAAGTTTGCCAACACCTATATAATCAAGAAAAAATAACGGTTTTGCACCGATAACCATAATATCGTTTACGCACATCGCAACAAGATCGATGCCTACGGTATCGTATATTTTAGAGTCAATTGCTATTTTAAGTTTTGTGCCAACGCCATCAGTGCCTGAAACTAACACAGGTTCAACCATAGACTTAAATTCACCTAGTGAAAATAATCCTGCGAAACCACCTATGCCACCAATGACACCATTGATATTTGATTTTGATACAGAATCTTTAATTAATGATACAAACCTGTTGCCCTCATTAATATCTACGCCTGATGATTTATAATCATTTGAATTTTTTGGATCTTTACACATCTGATTTTAATCTCTCTATTTCTTCTTTAATATATTTTTCTGCTATTGTCGGAATAACATCTCTTACCAATTCCTTTATGTGATCAGACAATATATCTTTTATCGACTCTTGTAAAAACTTCTTCGATAACGAATTTGCAAGTATAGAATATATCTCGTCTTTTGAAATATTAAAGTTGATATCTGCTGATGATTCTGATTGATTTTTATCATCAATAAATGATATCTCTTCTGTATCTAAAAGAGTGTCTTCATAAGTTTTCTTCTTAGCGTTTTTGCTCTGAATAGCATCAAACCTCTTCTCATACTCATTTAAAGTTGGGACGATAACTTCATCATAAAGAGTTGATGAAATATCATTACCTATATCATCAACTTTGCTTTCTGTATGTAGATCACTTTCAATATCTAGATCTGGTTCTGTATGTAGGTCTGGCTCTAGTTCAGTGTGTAAATCTGAAAGGTCTTCAATATCTGCAATATCCACATCTGTAACATTCATATCTGCAATATCCACATCTGCAATATTTATAGCTGTATCTTTAATATCCATACCACTTTCTGTGTGCAGATCTGATATATCTTCAATATCTGCAACATTAAGATTAATACTTCTTTCAACTGGTACGGCAGAGACATCTATATCGCTTAAACTAAAATCTATTCCCGTGTCTTTAGTTTCAAATGGAGAATCAGAATTAATATTGTCATCACTATCTATAACTACATCATTTATATCTTTCTCTATCTCGCTAATAGCTGATAAAGTATCGATATCTAAATCATCTATATGTTCCAGCTCGTCATTAATATCATCAAGAATAGGATCATCCGAACCGATATCTATACCCGTCTGCTCATCTGTAATTATATCGTTATCTTCCGAAATGAACGCTACTCGATCCATAAGCTCATCGCTATTAACTGCATCAACTGAACCTGTGTCTACCTGATCAGATAATAAATCATCGTTCTTTTCAACATCAATATTATCTTCTTTAATACCAAAATTTTCATCAAAATCGCCAAGTAATAAATCAATATCCTTGAACGCATCGTCTGATATATTTGCGTAAGATGTGTTGCTGTTATCGTTATCCAACGTCTCATCTGTACCTATTACATCTGTACCTATTATATCATTATCTGTTATATCGTTATTAAGGTCACCCATTAAGTGATCAATAGGATCTAACTCATCATCATTAATTGTTAAATCTGTATCAATACCTGTACCTATATCAAAAGCTGTACCTGTATTAATATCCACATCAAGACCTGTATTAATATCTGTATCAATATCAAGATCTGTACCAAGATCTTCTGGCGTATCATTTAATAAATCAGTTTCTATATCCAACAAATCAATATCATCGCCTGTTGAAAACTCATCATCAACTGCACTAAAATCAAGATCATCTATATCTGCTATATCTTTATGTGATATTAGATCATCGCCTAATAGATCAAGATTATCTGTATCAAGTGTATCTGTGATATTATCAATATTATCTATGTTTTCAACATCACCGATATCATCTACATTTTCGATACTATCAACATCTTCAGCTGTATCAATATTATCTTCTTCATCGTCTTCAGGAAAATAAATCGGTGTTGGAATATCTTCAACGATTTCTGTTCTATCTGATAATTTTAAATTTAATGTTTCTGAATCAAACGGTTTGACAAGAAAATCATCTGCACCAGTATTAACTAAATCCTGTTCAGAAAATTTGTCGAATGCACCAACTAATAAGATTAGTTTTGTGGAAGGATATTTACTCTTTAATTCTTTAACAAAACTATTTACTTGAATTTCATCAAGCTTGTTATCTAATAAGATATAATCGAACTTATCGCTCTGAAGTTTCTCTTCTGCATCTTTTTTATTAAATACTTTTGTAAGTGATAGTCTTTCAAGATCAATTGATAGGTCTATAACCCTATGAATGGTAACACTATCATCTATCAACAGAACTTTGTTTAACATAAATATCCTCGCGGTAGATATAAAAAATAAGCTTAATTATATCATAGCAAAAATAAAATGCAATGAATTATAAAAGCTATCTTATAAAAATTAAATTAGTGAATTAACATCGCATCGCCGTAACTAAAAAACCGATACTCATTACTCATCGCATATTTGTACGCTTTCATGATGTTATCGTATCCACCAAAAGCAGATACTAACGCCAACAATGTAGACTTTGGAAGATGAAAGTTAGTTATCATCGCATCAACCACCTTAAACTTATACCCTTCTTTGATGAAAATATCGCTGCTGCTATCGCCTGATAATAACACTCCACCACTGTCGCACGATGATTCTAATGTTCTAACAACCGTTGTTCCAACTGCTAAAATTTTTCCACCTGCCAATTTATGCGCATTAATCCTGTTCGCACTATCTACGGATATTGAGTAACTCTCGCTGTGCATAATATGATCGTCTATATACTCTGTCTTTATATCTCTAAAAGTACCTATACCAACATTTAATGTTATCTCCTCAACTGCTATTTTTTTAGCCGATAACCGATCTATTAGATCGTTCGTAAAATGTAGTCCAGCCGTTGGTGCAGCTGATGATCCTAACCGTTTTGAGTATACTGTCTGATACCGATTGTCATCTGATATATCTACATCCCTATCTATATATGGTGGCAACGGCATCTTGCCGTACTGATCCATTATATCACTCACTGTTTGTGAAAATTCAAGGTGATATCTACCCTCACCTAATGAAGATTTAACTACTGCAAAATCATCACTCAGTAAATCGTTCTTCAGTAAGTCATGACTCAATAAATCATCTGTGCTTAGTAACTCATTTGCTGATATTTCAATTTTATCACCAATCTTAAACTTACCTTTTAGAAGAGCGTACGCTTCATTATCACTTAAAATATCTGTAATAAATATCTCACTCTTGCCACCTGTTATACGCCTTGCAGGAATTCTGCTTTTCATAACTTTGCTGTTGTTCACAATTATCATATATGAACTATCAAGCAGATCTACTATATCTGAAAAAATATGATCCGTTAAATCGCCACTCGATCTATCTACATATAATAATTTAGAATTATCTCTTCTATCCATAGGATATTTTGCGATAATGTTTTTATCTAAATCGTAATCGTATCTTGATGTTAAAACTTTCTTATTTATATCTATCACTACTTTTTATCGACAGTCGTTGAAATGATTTTTTTGATCTGATCTATATTACTGTCAACTACCTGAACTTTACGATCTTTACCGTATAACGATTTAATCTCGTTTGGAATATCTACCTTGATATCAAGCTCACTCTCTATAGCCTCAACAAATTTTGCAGGATGAGCCGTTGCAAGAACCACCGTGTTACTATTATCTATACCAAGTTTGATAGCAGAATTCACTCCACACGCTGTGTGAGGATCAACCACATATTTATTCTTATTATAAAATAAATCAATCGTAGATAAAATTTCTTTATCGGTTGAAAAAGTTGACGCAAAATCTGATCTGATTTTATCCATTTTATCATCTAAATTTAATTTATTACTACTTTTAAGTTCGTTCATTAAATCATTAACTTTTGCTGATGACTCATCGTATAAATAATATAGATATCTTTCAAAGTTTGATGCTATTTGAATATCCATTGATGGAGATAAAGTTGGGACTACATTTGATACTGTATAATCACCATCGTTAATAGCTCGTGAAAGTATGTTGTTACTATTTGTTGCAAGAACAGTTTTGTCTATATTTAGTCCCATGCGTTTTGCGATATAAAGTGCAAATATATTTCCAAAATTTCCCGTTGGTACAACTACATTTAATTTATCGCCTAACTTTTTTACAGAGTTAAAATAGATATAAAAATAGTATACAACTTGAGCTAAAATTCTTGCCCAGTTGATTGAGTTTATTGCACCTAGATTATATTTATCTTTAAAATCGTTATCGTTAAATATAGCCTTAACTATATTTTGACAATCATCAAAATTGCCGTTTACAGATAAGTTATAAACGTTCTGATCTAAAACCGATGTCATCTGCATCTCTTGAACTGGTGATACTAAACCGTTTGGAAAAAGAATAAATATATTGATATTCTTCTTGCCCATCATGCCATAAATCGCAGCAGAACCAGTATCCCCTGATGTTGCTCCAACGATATTAAGTTTTCTATTTCGTCTAATTAAAATATCTTCAAAAAGATTTCCAAGAAATTGTAACGCCATATCTTTGAACGCAAATGTTGGACCATGAAAAAGTTCTGCAATCTTTATCGTGCTACTTTCATAGATAGGGATGATTTTGTCATCTCTAAAATTATCAGAGTAACTGCGATCAATCACATCTTTTAATGACGCCTCATCGTAATCAGGTGCGTATAACTTTATTATCTGAAATGCAAGATCGCTGTATTTTAACTTAGATAAGTTGTTGATAGTATCATCGGTTAATTTAGGTATAACAGATGGAACAATTAATCCTCCATCTGATCCTAAACCCATTAATACCGCCTCTTCAAAACCTATAGGTTTTATACCGCCTCGTGTACTAATATATTTCATTTGAACCTAATCCTTAAGCAACTAGATCTTTATCTGAGAAGAAAAATTCTATTTCAATTTTAGCGTTCTCTAATGAATCTGATCCGTGAACTGCATTAGCTTCAATACTTTCAGCATATAATTTTCTAAGAGTGTTAGCATCAGCGTCAGCTGGGTTTGTAGCTCCCATAAGATCTCTCCACGCTTTAACAGCGTTATCTTTTTGCATACATAAAACAACGACTGGACCTGTTGTCATAAATGCTACTAGCTCGCCGTAAAATGGTCTCTCTTTATGTACTGCATAAAATTTTTCAGCATCTGCTTTGCTTAATGATAGTTTTCTCATACCGATAATTTTAAAACCTTCTGATTCAATGCGATCTATGATCTTTCCACTAAATCCGTTCTTCACTGCGTCAGGCTTAATAATTCCGAATGTTCTTTCCATTTTAAATACTTCCTCTTAATTTTATATAATTGAACTTAATCGTTCAAATCTCTTATCTCTACAAATACAATAAATCTAGCCGATATAAATATTAGCCTATGATTACCGCTAAAAATTGCACACCTTTTTCATCTATCGCTTCTATGCTGTGAAACTCATCTTTATTACAGAAAGTTAGATCGCCTTTTTCAACAAAAACTTCTTCACCGTTATTATTATATTTAGCTTTTCCATCTAATATAAGATATATCTCCATATCACCTATATGTTGATGATATCCGATTGATGATCCATTTCCTAACGTCATGTGGTTGAAAGCAGTAATCTTGCCTTCTATATTTAAAATATCTTTATATACATCAGCATCTACGAACCCAAGTCCGCCACGAGGCTTCTCCATTCTCTTCTTTTCAAGCTCTTTGAACCTTATAACCATTATGAAACCTCCGATATATTAATAGTAACTTACAATTCTATATTAATTATTTCGCTATTTCAATAATTATTTATTGAAAATTTATATATTTAGCCATAGAATAGAGGAATATGAAAATTAAAGTTGGAATAGGATTTGATGTCCATGATTTTATAGAGAATAGACCACTTATAATCGGAGGCGTAACCATACCATATAACCTAGGTTTAAATGGACATAGTGACGCTGATGTTTTGATACACTCTATCATTGATAGTATCGTTGGCGTAACACTTAGTAAAGATATCGGATCAATCTTTCCTGATAACGATCAACAATATAAAAATATAGATTCTAAAATTCTATTAGAAAAATCTTATCAACTATTAACTGAAGCTGGATACAAAATATCAAATATAGACTCCACCGTAATCGCACAACTTCCAAAACTCTCTCCTTATATATATGAGATGAGAACGGTTATCGCAAAAATCTTACAGTTAGATATTGATGATATAACTATAAAAGCCACAACAACTGAGCATTTAGGGTTTGTTGGACGGAAAGAAGGTATCGCTTCAATCTCTGTTGCACTTCTAACTAAAGGTACAAACTAAGATGTCTAAAATATCATTTATAGCGTTAGGCGGTATCGGTGCAATAGGTATGAACTGTTATGTTTATGAAACAGAGAAATCTGCCGTAATTATAGATTGTGGCGTAAAATTTTTTGATGATAATGTTGGGATAGATAAAGAGATACCTGATCTAAACTATTTAGAAACTATTAAACATAAAGATATAATCTGCGTTCTAACTCATGGACATGAAGATCATATAGGTGCAATCAAATATCTAATTGAAAGGTATAAAGATTTAACTGTTGCAACAACAAGATATACATTTGAGCTTATTAAACATAAACTTGAAAGTGCATCGCTAAAAGTTAAGAATAAAATATATTTTGATACAACTCCTAAAATATCTATAACTGATATTGATATTGAGTTTATTCCGATAAGTCACTCTATACCTGAAACTGGTGCTATACATTTACGGTCGCACGATGGGTTTACTGTTCTTCATGTGTCTGATTATAAAATTGATTTCAATCCATATAATGGTACACCTTTTAAACTTAAACCTTTTTTAGATGTTGCAAATCAGAACTTAAACTGTTTAGTTGCAGACTCTACAAATGTTCTATCACGTGGATTTACTAAAAGTGAAAAATTTATTAAACAAAACCTAACTAATATTATAAAAACCGCAGAAGGTAGAGTATTTTTCACAACCTTCACATCTAATATAGAGAGGCTTCAACAGGTTTTTGATATAGCAACTGAAACTGATAAATATATCGTTATTGAAGGCAGTTCATTTACTAGAAGTATTGCACTTGCGAAACAGTTATCTAAAATTAAAATTGACGATAGTAGAGTTATCACACGCAAAGCGATGGCTAACTATGATAAAAATAAAATTATTATATTGGCAACAGGATCGCAAGGCGAAAGAATGTCTATTATGAATAAGATATCGTACGACGATTATATTAATATTAATGTATGTGATACCGACTCATTCATATTCTCATCAAGAGTAATCCCTGGCAACGAACATAGATTGATAGAGATTAAAAACAGGTTATATAGATATGGTGCAAAAGTTTATTCTGATCGTGATAACAGTATACACGTGTCTGGACATGGATCAAGTTCTGATACATTATTTTTAATAAAATTGTTGCGTCCTGATTATCTTATACCTATACACGGTGAATATATGCATCTGCAAGGACATAAAAAAATTGCAGTAGATAATAACTTAGTTGATGAAAATTCTGTACTGATTATAGATACTGGCGATAAAGTAACTTTCAACGACGGTGAGCTTGTTGAGATTGAAAAAATTGAGTTAGAGAAATCTTATATAGACTCATTCTCAAAATCGTTATTAAATCTTAAAGATCTAAAAGAGAGAGTTCGGGTATCTATGAATGGTGCTATATCTATCACTCTCTTGATAAATATTCAGAAAAATAGTATCCTATACGGTCCTTATATATCTGTTTTCGGTCTAAGCTTATCAAACACACTTAGAGATAATTTAAAAGAGTTTATTGTAAACTCAACCGATAACGGTATATTTGAAAGAACGTCTGTCACTGGGTGGCATACGTTTATAGTAAAATCAATAAAGAAATATTTTAAGAAAAATTACAATAGAGATATAGCAATATCTATCAACATTGAAGAGGTTTAACATATAATGAATTTATTAGAAGCAGTCTTACTTGGAGTCCTACAAGGCGTTACAGAATTTTTACCGATAAGTTCATCTGGACATCTAGCTATCGCATCACACTTAATTAATCTCCAAAAAGAAGATATCCTATACGAAACATTACTCCATTTTGCAACGATGCTAGCTATAATAATATATTTTAGAAGCAGAATAGTATTAATATTCAAAGCTTTCTTAGGTATATTCTTTAAACGGTTTAGTATGATATATTTTGAAAATAAACGATACCTATGGGGGATAATCTTAGCATCAATCCCAACTGGTATAATCGGACTTGCTTTGCGAAACATAGCTACTGGTGTGTTCCAAAGCACAACTATAATAGGTTACGCACTAGTCTTAACATCTGTAATATTATACATATCTGATAAATTTAATCCAACAGGAAAATTAACAACTAAATCAGCTATAATTATAGGTATCATTCAAGGTATCGCAGTTTTTCCTGGGATATCAAGATCAGGATCAACGATCGCAACTGCTGTTATGTTAAACGTAAATAGAAAAGAAGCAGCAGAGTTCTCAATGTTAATATCGCTACCTGCAATATTAGGTGCTACACTATTACAATTAAATGATATCGATAAAACGTCACTCGCAGATATGAACATATATCTATTAGGTATGGGAGCTGCTTTTATTACAGCACTGTTCGCTATATCTTTTATGCTATATGTTGTGAGAAATGCTAAATTAACTTATTTTGCAGTATACTGCCTACTTGCAGGTATAGCTACAATCATATTTTTATAACAATTAAGAAGGTATTATGACAAGAAATAGTAAATCAAGATATAAACAAACTGATAGTAATGACTCTAAATTAGCAACTGATATATTTCTGACAATATCTATCCTGCTTGCTATTTTCACATTTTTATCGCTTATGTCTTATTCATATAATGACCCATCTTTCTCCAATATAATTTTCTCAACTTATGAAGATAAGCTTGATAACTATTTTGGCAAGATCGGAGCTTACGTATCAGATCTGCTTGGAACACTTTTTGGATCAGCTGCACTGCTTATTCCGTTCCTACTATTATATCTATCGTTCCTGCTATACTCACTTAGATTAAATAGAGTTACAATTCTTTCACCTATTTTAGTGTTTGTATACTCACTTCTGCTTATACTTGTATCATCATCATTTCTAGGACTTGTGACTGATATGGATATGTATTTTAGTGCACAAAAATCTGGTGGATTGTTCGGTGTTATAGCATCTGAATTTATCGTATCAACTATCGGTAGAGTCGGTGGAATTATAACTTTCTTTCTGCTTGTTATAATATCTATTATGCTTCTATTCTCTCTATCTTTTGCCGATATGAGTAAATCATTTATAATAACTTATAACTTTCTTAAACCTAAAATACAGAAACTTCTGGCTTTAATTCAATCGAAAACTACTTTAATGATAGAAACAATAAAAGGTAAAATCAGAGCTATAAAAGATAAGAATAAAGATATTGATAACGATATAGATGAGCATAACATACCGATTACAACTGATGAGAATATGCCGATTGCAACTGATGAAAGTATACCTGCAACTGATAGCTATAACGCATATCCATTAATAAGTGAAGGCAATGTTTCTACTGATGATCTTGAAGAGTTAAAGGTTGAAGCGTGTACTATTGATGCTAAAAATTGTCCTGTTGAACCAGATAATGATATTTTATTTATAGATGAAATGGCTAATAATGCTGATGATAAAAAACCGACTGTTGATGCGATTAAACCTGTCGATGTCTCTAAATACTCACCGTACGCTAAATACTCTATCCCTGTTGATATTTTAGATAAACACGATAACTTAATCAAAGGTGATAGTAAAGAAGAGTTAGATGCTAACGGTAATCTGCTTTTAGAGAAACTATCTGATTTTGGCGTACAAGGAAAAGTTAGAGCTATCTATCCAGGGCCTGTTGTAACGATGTATGAATTTGAACCAGCACCTGGTACTAGAATATCTAAAATAGCTACACTTGAAAACGATCTAGCATTAAATATGTCAGCGTTATCTATAAGAATAATCGCACCGATACCTGGTAAAAATGCAGTAGGTATCGAAGTGCCTAATAAAAATAGAGCATCTGTATTTATTAGAGATCTACTTCAATCGGTTGAATTTGCAAATGAAACATCTCCACTTACTGTAGTGCTTGGAAAATCTGCTGGCGGTAAACCGTTCTTCTCGGATATCGCTAAAATGCCACATCTACTTGTTGCTGGAACTACTGGTTCTGGGAAATCTGTTGGACTTAATACTATTATTGTTTCTATACTTTATAAATCATCACCTGATAATGTTAAATTTATTATGATCGATCCAAAAATGGTGGAGCTTTCAATATATAACGATATACCACATCTATGGGCTCCTGTTGTTACTGATCCGAAACTTGCATCATCAGTATTAAAAAATGTCGCAACTGAAATGGATTGTAGATACGAAATTTTAGCAGAAAAAAAAGTTAGAAATATTGAAGGCTATAATCAGATGATCGCAAACGATCCTGAACTTAAAAAAATGCACTACCTTGTTGTTGTTGTTGATGAGTTCGCAGATCTTATGATGATCGCTGGAAAAGATGTTGAGTTTTCTATAACTCGTATCGCTCAAAAAGCAAGAGCCGTTGGAATACATTTAATTATTGCTACTCAACGTCCAACTGCAAATGTTATCACAGGATTAATTAAATCTAATATGCCTGCTCGTATCGCTTTTAAAGTTTCACAGAAAAATGATTCAAGAGTTATACTAGATCAGAACGGTGCAGATATGTTGCTTGGTAAAGGGGATAGCTTATTTATGCCTCCTGGGACTTCAGATCTAATCCGTATACACGGTGCGTTTGTGTCTGATGAAGAAGTTAGAAACATTGTTGAACATCTTGCACGATTTGGCAAACCTGAATATAATATGGATATGGTTAAAGAAGTTAAAGATCCAGCTGATGAGAGAAAATCAAGAAACGATCAAGACGATTACGATGATAAATATCAAGAAGCGTTAGATGTTATATATGAGAAAGGACACGCATCAATATCACTCATCCAACGACACCTCAAAATCGGCTATAACAGAGCTGCAAGAATTGTCGAAATGATGGAGAAAGAAGGTGTGATCGGTGCAAGTGATGGCACATCTAAACCAAGAGAAGTTATAAGAAGATAAATTTTAGGTTTAAGTATCATTAATATCATTTTGTAGATAAGAAATTAATATTATTTTTTCTAGTAGATTACTTTATGTTTTATAAAATATTTTTAGATGTATTGAAATCTTAATAAGTGATGCTTAAATATTTTGAATTTTGGAATTAGGCTCAATAGTAATTATCATTTAGATGCAAATGGTGTTACTTTTATTTATAAGCTATACAGTATCCTCAATACTCTTTTAGATCGTTCTATAATATTTAGGTATAATAAAATCATCGAAATTTTACTAAATATTTAAATAATTAAAAATTGTAACTATATTTAAAAAATGGTTGAAATAATAAAATCAATTTAGTAAAAACAACAGATTATCAAGATGAATTAACGAAGGTGTTACTCATATTAATACGCTCCTAAATTCACTCCAATTTTTAGCATACACAAAATTATCAACCAAAAAAACTTATACAATGTCTAAATAATCAACACTCAACTTAAAAACTTTTTACTGTTTAAGTTGGTAACAGTAATCATATAAATAAGAGTATTCTTTTAACACCTTTTACTTACATATACATACTGACTTATATTTATATTATTGTGTTGACATATATAGCATAAAAACTTATTATAACTAATGTTATATTCACTTATTTGTATTAAATAAGAGTCATAATTAATATAAATAAATCGGAGAAATTATGTTCCCAGAACTAAAAATAGGCGATTTAGTCGCTAAAGCCCCAATCGTACAAGGCGGAATGGGTGTCGGAATATCGTTATCTGGTCTTGCAGCAGCTGTTGCTGAACAAGGCGGGATTGGAATTATTGCGTCAGTTATGGTTGGAATGAACGAACCTGACATATCTAAAAAACCAATTGAAGCAAATATACGTGCACTAGGTAATGAAATAGAAAAAGCTCGTGAAAAAACTAAAGGCATCATCGGTGTCAATATCATGGTTGCACTAACAACATTTAAAGAAATGGCTAGTACGGCTATTAAAAGTCGTGCAGATATAATATTTTCTGGTGCAGGCTTACCACTAGACTTGCCTCGTATCTTACTTGATACTTGTGAAGAAAAGAAAGAGCAATTTAAAACTAAACTTGTGCCTATAGTTTCATCAGCTCGTGCAGCAGGGATAATCGCTAAAAGATGGATGACACGTTACAACTATGCTCCTGATGCGATTGTTATTGAAGGTCCTAACGCTGGTGGTCATCTTGGGTTTAAAGCTGAAGAGTTATTTGATCCAAATTTTAGCCTTGAAAAAATCCTTCCAGGTGTACTTGATGAAGCTAAGAAAATTGAAGATCAAGTTGGTAGACATATTCCTGTTATTGTCGGTGGCGGTATATATACTGGTGAAGATATAGCAAAATTTTTAGATCTTGGTGCAAATGGTGTTCAAATGGGTACACGCTTTGTAGCAACTAATGAGTGTGATGCTGATATTAGATTTAAAGAAGCTTTTATTAATGCTACATCTGAGGATATTGCTATTATCAAAAGCCCTGTTGGTATGCCAGGTCGTGCACTTAAGAGTCAATTCATTCATGACATGGAAGCTGGTAAAACAAAACCATTCAAATGTAGTTTCCATTGCATACATACTTGTGATCCAAAAACAACACCTTATTGCATAGCTTTAGCACTTATATCTTCTGTTGAAGGTGAGCTTGATAAAGGATTTGCTTTTTGTGGTGCAAATGTTGGTAAAGTAGATAAAATTATATCAGTTAAAGAACTCTTTGAGACTCTTCAATCTGAATATGATGTTGCTAGAAGCCAAATGATTAGATAATTTTTAACTATAATTAATATTATTAAATAGATGGGTTGGCGTTTGTCAGCCCATTTTTTTTATCCATCAAAATATTGTAACGATCCCGTGTGATCTTTTTTACGTAAAAGAGATAGTAATAAAAATTTAGTTATGATGAATTAATTTATTTATAAAAATATCGTTGAAATAATATTATCTATTTTAGTAAAGGTTTTTGATAAACATAATTTTACTTATGATTTTAGAGAGTAGATAGTTTAATTAAATAGAGTTTAAGTTGTCACTTTATTTAAGCAATTTTTTTCAATTGAAAAAGTTTTTTTAACTACTCTGTTACTTGAAAGTTGTGACTATTTTATTGAATATTTAGAAAATAATATTATGGATAATTTATAAGCATTACAACTTTTTATTTAATTGCAAATATTTCAATTTTTATTTAATTTTAAAAGATTATAATTTTTTATTTAATTGCAAATATTTCAATTTTTATTTAATTTACAAAAGATTATAATTTTCTATTTAATTGCAAAATATTACAATTTGTATTTAAGTTTAAAAGATTATAATTTTTTATTTAATTGCAAAATATTACAATTTGTATTTAAGTTTAAAAGATCACATTTTTTTATTTAATTGCAAAATATTACAATTTGTATTTAAGTTTAAAAGATCACATTTTTTTATTTAATTGCAAAATATTATAATTTGTATTTAAGTTTAAAAGATTATAATTTTTTATTTAATTGCAAATATTTCAATTTTTATTTAACTTTAAAAGATTATAACTTCTTATCTAATTTATAAACATTGTTACTTTTTACTTAATCTTAAAATATCCTTTTGCCATTGTTTCTCTTCCTTTATGGTTATCGTTAGGGATATCAAGAATTGTGCTTACGTGTTGTAAAAACTCTTCAAACTCTTTATTTTTCGCAAGTTTATTCATCGTGTCTAACTCTAATTGGTTTTTTTTAATGGCTGGAAAAACGATTTCAGACTCAATAGGATTATCGTAATCTAATCGCAATATACCGATTTTAAAAACTTGATTAAGGCGTTGTAATTCTAATTTAAAATCAGGATCATCTTGTATATCTGTTGCAACAAGCCAAGACTCATTAGCCCAACTAGAGTTTGATACAGTTTGGAAAAAATATTCTGTTAGGTTACTCATATTCAATTTAATTTTTAACTCAAACGCCCATAACTCAACATCTGTGATATTTAACTGTGATGAAAGTTTCTGAAGAGTTTTATTATATTGACGAAACACAACACCAACCATATCTGGCGTTCCCCACTCCATTGCACCTTTT
The DNA here is from genome assembly GCA_947039055.1 of uncultured Deferribacteraceae bacterium. Classification (GTDB taxonomy): domain Bacteria; phylum Chrysiogenota; class Deferribacteres; order Deferribacterales; family Mucispirillaceae; genus CAMQYB01. Next base: position 9,376 of record CAMQYB010000002.1, on the reverse strand, counting down.
TTAGTTTTACTAATTGCGTTAGCATTAATAGTTTTAGAGTACATCTTATGAGTATCAAAAAGATACTCTGCCAACGGGGTATGCAAATCTTTCTCTTTTATATTATCAAGCCCAGTTGATTTATCACTCTCCTTTTCACTCTTATCTGCACGTTCTTCTATTTGCGATTCTTTTAAGTTTAGAAATTTAATTTTTTCTTTTAACCAATAATATCCTTTAGATGTTTTTATAAAAATTGAGAGCTCTTCTTCCTTTTTCATATTTAGATATAATAGTGCACCAATAGTGCTCCAAGGAGTTAATCTTTTTCCTCTATTTGGATCTGATAATAACTTATCATAACCTTTAAGTACAGCATCCGTCCATATCTGCATACTGCTCATCGGTTTATCACTTTCATTCAAAACTTTTTCTACTAATCCTAAAAATGTTAATGCCATATAAATTTCCCCAGTTTTGATAATCACAATTTTCTAAATAGTTAATACCTATACTACCTCATAAAGCATTTTTTTTGAAGCAATATAAATATTAAAAATCTGTATAACAACTAACTATATATTAAGTTACGTAAGCATTAAATTAAGCATAGGTTTCTACTAACTACTTGCAACTTTCAAGGTTACAACTCCACCAACGATTAATAACACACCGATAAATCTAGCTATGTTAAGAGGTTCACTAAATACTAATACCCCAACAATGAAAGCACCCGCTGCACCGATACCTGTCCATACTGCGTAAGCTGTACCCATAGGGATAACCTTCTGTGCTGTGAATAATAAAAATCCACTAGCTATCATTGATCCCCCTGAAAACAGTATCCATAAAATTTTGTGCTGTGGTGACTGGTTAGCTAACTGAAAACCTAAAGGCCAACCAATTTCGAATAGCCCCGCTCCTAACAGATAAATCCATGACATATAAAAACCTCCCTCATGTAATGTACATTTAATGTATTATTATGAAAGACAATTTATAGATAGGTTCAAAAAAACTATCCAAATAATAGTTATCAAAAATATTAACTACCTAAACACCATCTATAACCATTTATAAACCTTGTATATTAAAAATTGCTACACTAAAACTTATTATAAAAAATTTACATAACTCTTATTACTATAAAAACTTTCTGTATTACATGCCTTTATTTTTTTCTGCGATTTTTTCATACTCGGCAACTGTAACACTTTCAATCAACACACTTCTTGCATCAAAATAAGTTTTACTACTATCAGGAAGTGTTTCCATAAATTTATTATAATCTACAATTATTTCATGGCTCTCCTCATTTGACTGCACAAATGTCAACTTCCATTCATCAACTTCAAAAGGAAATTCCCCTGTTTCGTAATCTCGATAATCATCTGTCATATATCCTTTCATAGGAAATATACTTCTTGTGTCTTCTGATAAAACATACATCGCTAAAATTTTTCCACTATTTTTATCTTTATAAAACATCGGCTTTGCATAGTAGGCATCTATATTTTGTTTCTCATGTAGGTAATCTCTAACAGTTGATAATTTCTCACTTTTTGAGAATAATTTCACCTCTTTTTCTCCGATAAACAAAGTCCACATCGCTCCGTAAATTAAAAGATATTCATACGTATCAGCAAGTATTGCTTTCGTAATTTGCACAAGCGCTGTCATACTTCCATTTTCAAAACTTTGTCTACGTCCTTCTAATTCATCTATTAATACACTCTCACTATCAACTTCAATATCGCACTCACAAAATTCTGTAATACGCTTAACCATTGATATCAACTCTCCAATCTCTTCCTCTGATGTAGGAAATGAAAGTCGTAAATCAACATCCATTTTATCTTCACTAAAATTAATAACTATTCCTCTTGCGATTAGATTAGGATTATATGCAACAGCGTACCCACTCTCTTCCTCATCTCCTAATCTTACTCCATCAAAATAGCCAACCTCTAAATTGTCGCCTAAAATAATTGCCAACGATATCTCTTTTTTTGATGAACCTTTCTGCTTAATCGTAATATCTACACCCATAATAATCCCCATTAAGACTCTTGTAATATTTTATCTCACATACACAGCGTTTAAATATATAAAAATATCTTCCAAAATATTTATTCCAGAAGATACTTTATAAACTATCAACTTTTAATTACTAGCTTTTATATAAAACTGTAGCTAATTTATTTCTTTTTATTTTTCTTAAAATAACTGTCCCACTTACTATTAACTAAATCAACAATATCTTCTGTCATCTTAATATCGTTAGGCCATTCACGCATATGTCCTTCACTTGGAAGTTTTTTAGTCGCATCAATTCCTATCTTATTACCCCAAAACTCGTGAGGTGATGAATGATCTAATGTATCAACTGGACCTTTTGTAACTATAATATCTCTATCCCAATCAACATTATTACCCATTCTCCATAAAACTTCACTCGTGTTCTGTACATCAACATTTTCATCAACAATCACTATCATCTTAGTGAACATTAACTGTCCTGTTCCCCAAATATAGTTCATGATTTTTTGTGCCTGCATAGGGTATCGTTTATTAATAGAGATGAATAACATATTATGAAATACACCTTCAAACGGTAATGCCATATCAACAATCTCTGGTAACTGTTTTTTAAGTAATGGTAGAAAAATTCTACCCGTTGCCATACCCATAAAACAATCTTCCATAGGTGGTTTACCAACAATTGTTGTAGGATAGATCGCATCTTTACGATGTGTTATAGCCGTTATATGGAACACAGGATATTTATCTGCTAATGAGTAATATCCAGTATGATCGCCAAATGGACCTTCAACTCTTAACTCATCCGTCAACACATATCCTTCTAAAACTATCTCGCTATTTGCAGGAACTTCTAAATCAACCGTTTCACATTTTACCATCTCAACTGGTTTCTTACGGATAAAACCTGCTAACAACATTTCATCCACTCCGTCTGGAACGGGAGCAGTTGCTGAATATATTACAGCTGGATCAGTACCGATAACCACTGCAACCTCTAATTTATCTAAGCCCATTCTGATCGCTTTATTATAATGATCTGCACCACTATGATGAATGTGCCAATGCATGCCTGCAGTATTTTTATCGTAAACCTGAACTCTATACATACCACAATTTCTTGCACCACTCTCAGGGTCTTTAGTGAAAACAGCTGGAAGTGTTATAAATTTTCCACCATCATCTGGCCAACATTTAAGTATCGGAAATGTAAATAAATCTACATCATCTCCCTTTAAAATAACCTCTTTACATGCACCCGTTTTAACTACCTTTGGAAAAATTTTATTTAGATCCATTAACATCGGTAATGCTTTTAGTTTATCTAAAAAATTGTGTGGAACATTCTTATCTATAAGATTTAATATCCTCTCACCAAGTTCATCAAGGTTATCAACTTCTAATGCTAAACACATTCTTTTTACTGAACCAAAAAGATTGATCGCAACCCTATGTTTTGATCCTTTAGCATTATTAAATATTAACCCTTTACCAAATTGTTTTGAAACTCTATCTGTTATCTCTGTTATTTCAAGCTCTGGATCAACTTCAATATCAATCTCTTCAAGCTCTCCCTCTGCTTCTAATCTTTTAATAAATTCTCGTAAATCTTCGTACGCCATTAAGACACTCCTCTTCTATAAAAACATAAAGTCTATAATATAACTTATTAAAGAAAATACCTACTAAAAAAATTAGTAGGTATTTATATTATAAACAATATCTTATATACTTGTGATCTAGTAAGGGATCGTTGATAAGAAAAATCCTGCTGCAACTGCTGAACCTACAACTCCTGCTACGTTTGGAGCCATCGCATGCATGATTAAAAAGTTTGATGGATCTTCTTTCGCTCCAACAACTTGACAAACACGTGCAGCTAAAGGAACTGCCGATACACCTGCTGCACCGATAATAGGATTGATTTTGTCTTTACTAAACACATTCATAATCTTAGCAAATCCAACTCCACTTGCAGTAGCTATTACAAATGCTAATGCTCCCATTCCAAATATCTTTAATGATTCTGGTGTTAGAAATCTTGTTGCATCTGTTGATGCTCCAACTGTTACACCTAAAATAATTGTTACAATATCAATAAATGACGTACGAGCTGTTAATGCTAATCTCTCTGTAGCACCTGATTCTCTTAACATGTTACCAAAGAAAAGCATACCAACTAACGTTAATGCTCCTGGATCAAGCAAGGCTACAAATATAAATGCTATTATAGGAAACGCTATACGTAATCTTTGTGAAACCGGTTTAGATGGTTTCATACGGATTAATCTTTCCTTCTTTGTAGTTAATGCATAAATAACTGGAGGCTGAATAACTGGCACAAGTGCCATATACGAGTAACCAGCTAACGCAATCGCTCCTAAAAGTTCTGGAGCCATTTTAGATGCTATGAATATTGACGTTGGACCATCTGCACCACCGATAATACCGATAGCCGCTGCTTGTTGTACTGGGAAACCCATTGCTACACAACCGATAAATGTGATGAAAACACCAACCTGTGCTGCTGCACCCAATAACATTAATCTTGGTTGTGATAACATAACTGAAAAATCTGTCATCGCACCAATACCTAAAAATATTAATGGCGGATAGATACCGTACTCTATCCCTTTATATAAAAAGTTTAATACTGAACCTGCTTCATAAAGACCGATACCCATTCCATCTGGAACTGGTATATTTCCTATCAATACACCAAAACCTATTGGAACTAGAAGTAGTGGTTCAAATCCTTTAGCTATTGCAAGGTATAGGAAGATACAACCAACTACTAACATCAATAGATGTCCTAATGTAAACGTACCTATAGAGCCGTGCGCGAAAAAATCTAAAAACATCTCCATAACTGTTCTCCTAATAAATATAAATTGTTAAAATGTTAAACAATACTACTCAAATTCAACCAATAATTGATTGTCTCTAACGATCTCAGCTGCTGCCACGTGAACTTTTTTAACAACACCATCTACTGGAGAGGCTATACTTGTTTGCATTTTCATCGCTTCTAAAACTAATAATTCTGTACCTTTTGTAACTTTTTCACCTGCTTTTACTGCAACTGTAATTATCGTTCCACCAACCGGTGCATTAACTGCTTTAGCCCCACCTACTGATGGACCTGCTGATGGTGCTGGTGCTGATACCGCTGCCGCTACTGGTGCTGATGCCGCTGGTCTTGAAATTACTGGTGCTGATGTTGTTACTCCACCATCAACCATATCTACTTCAACGTCATATGACGTGCCTTGAACTGTTATTCTCATTTTCATGATAAGTATCCCCTTTCTATAATTATTTCAATAATTTAAAACGTATAAAAATAGCGTAACAATAACTTACTATGCTTTTGGCATGTGATTGTTATGATTAATTGTTCTTGACTCTGATTTCCAAGTAACGTCACTATCTCCCATTCCTGGCATAACCATGTCGGATGTGCCTTGTGCTGAAAGAACTGCTGCAACAGCTGCTGATATCACGGCAACTACTTTAGGATCTACACCCGATGATGTTGTGCTACCTGATCCACCACCTGCATTTGCATCCGTATCATCTTTTTTAGTAAATAGATCATCTACTCTTTTTAAAACGCTAACTAAAACAACTAAAACTAATAAAACAACAAAAACAACTGCTACGCCGACAACAGATACGTACATTGCCGCTTCGACTCTTTCGCCCATAGTTGCTGTAGTACCTGTAAGTATCTCTATAATATTCATACTATATTACCTCCACCCTACATAGGGATTAGACCATGTTTCTTAGCTGGTCTTGATTCTTTTTTACTTGAAAATATTTCTAATGTAGCTGCTAAATATGCTCTTGTATCTGCAGGATTAATAACGCTATGGATATATCCACGTTTTGCTGCAACATAAGGATTTGCAAACAGATCTGAATACTCTGCTATACGTTTTGCAGTTTCTGCTTTAGGGTCTTTTGCGTTCTTAATATCTTTACCATATAGTAATGATACAGCACCTTCTGCTCCCATAACAGCTATCTCTGCAGTTGGCCATGCAGCAACTCTATCTGCTCCCATCTCTTTTGAACACATAGCTATATATGCTCCACCGTACGCTTTACGAACAATTAATGTTATCTTAGGAACTGTAGCTGATGCATAAGCAAACAACATTTTAGCTCCATGACGAATAATTCCACCGTACTCTTGTGATGTACCTGGCATAAATCCTGGAACATCTACTAAGTTTACTATTGGAACATTAAATGCATTACAAAATCTAATAAAACCAGCAGCTTTATCTGATGAATCAATATCAAGTACTCCAGCTTTAAATGCAGGTTGATTTGCGATTATACCGATACTTCTACCGTTTAATCTACCAAAGCCAACTATAATATTTTTAGCATAGTTTTCCATAACTTCCATGAAATCTGCATTATCTACAACTTTATAGATAACTTCTTTCATGTCATATGGTGTTCTTGGATTTACTGGAACAACTGATGCAAATGATGGATCTGATTTGATAACTGATTTTCTATTCTCCATTAATATTGGAGGCTCTTCTGAATTGTTTGATGGTAAGAACGATAAAAGACGTTTTGTTATATTCATAGCATCTTCATCACTTTGTGCGATAAAATGAACGTTACCAGAAATAAACGCATGGTTGCCTACGCCACCTAATGCATCTAATGTAACTTCTTCACCTGTAACTTCTTTGATGATTTTAGGGCCTGTGATATACATCTGACCAGTCCCTTGAACTTGAATTAAAAAATCTGTTAACGCTGGAGAATATGCTGCGCCACCTGCGCATGGACCAGCTATGATTGAAATTTGTGGAACTACACCTGATAATAATACGTTATGGTAAAAAATTTCACCGTAACCTGTTAATGCTGATACGCCTTCTTGTACTCTTGCGCCACCTGAATCGTTTATCGATATAAACGGTTTACCAACTTTTAACGCCGCACGCATTAGTTCTGCAACTTTTGATGCAGCAGCTTCACCTAATGTACCTGCGTTTGCAGTAAAATCTTGACTCATAACGAATGCTGTTCTTCCGTCTACAGAACCCATTCCTGCAACTATACCATCTGCTGCAATCTCTTTGCCTGTCATACCAAAATCCGAACACCTATGCTGAACAAACATCTGATTCTCTTGGAACGTTCCCTTATCCAATAAACAGTCGATACGCTCGCGCGCTGTCATTTTGCCTTGCGCATGCATTTTAGCAATTTGAGCCTCTCCCCCGCCTAATTGGATGCTTTTCTTCAGATTCTCAAGCTCAAGAACTTTGTCTTTCTCTTTTGACATGATAAAACACCCTCCTTACTTTCTAGTATATTCAATGAACGAACAACTGTATAAATACAAAGGTATAACTACTAACCATATACATGATTAATAATTATACCTTAAAGCTCTAATTATCAAAAAAATAACTTCGCAAGCAAACTTCAAAAGGTGAAGTATCTACTTAACGTTGTCCTGGTCTTCTTGGACTATATTGTCCTCTTCCAGTTGAACTGCCACCACTACTGCTTCCGCCGCCGCTACGACTTCCGCCACCACTACGACCTCCGCCGCCGCTTCTGCTTCCGCCACCACTACTACGACCGCCGCCGCCACTTCTACTTCCGCCACCACCAGATCTATTATTATCTCTAGGGCCTCGTGCAGCTCTCGCTTTACTAGCAAACGATTTGAATACTGGTATAACATTTCTAAGATCTTCTGGAAGAACTAATAAATCTTCCTCTGGATTAATATATTTTAATCTCTGACCTGTAAATCTTTCTATTCTAGGAATATAGTATGAATCTTCCTCTGTTGCGAATATTACTGATATACCTTTACTTCCAGCTCTTCCTGTTCTTCCTATTCTGTGAACATAATCCTCTGGATCATCTGGTAATGCAAAGTTAAATACATGCGATACATTATCTATATGAATACCACGTGCAGCAACATCTGTTGCACAAAGAACTCGTATTTTACCTTTACGCAAATCATCTAATGTTCTTATACGTTTCGGTTGAGATATATCACCTGATAATATTCCACAACTTATTCCTGCCATTTTAAACATATCTGCTAATTTAGCAACTTCATCTCTACGGTTAGAGAACACGATTACTGTAGTTAAAGCGTCCCTTACAATTATATTGTGTATTACTGGGAATTTCTCTTTATTCTCTACTATATACGCTTGTTGCTCTATCGTTTCTGATGATAATGTTTTAGCCTCAACCTCAATATTAACTGAGTTGTTAGTCCATTGAGAAGATAGACGAAGAATTTCTTTAGTTAATGTTGCAGAAAATAACATCGTCTGTCTAATACCTTTTGCAGGAGTTGCTGATATAATATCTTTCATATCAGGGATAAATCCCATATCAAGCATTCTATCTGCTTCATCAATTACTAAAACGCCTACTTGACTTAGATCAACTACTTTCTGTTTCATATAGTCTAATAATCTACCCGGTGTTGCAACTAATATATCAATACGCTTTTCAAGCTGTTTTCTTTGCTTATCATAATTTACGCCACCAAAAACAGATTGTATGTTGTAGCCACAATATCTTGATATCGCTCTTGCATCATTCTCTATCTGTATTACTAACTCTCTTGTTGGAGCCATTATTAATACTTTTGGCGTTCCATTAGGAATAGACTCTCTACCTTCTAATTTAGAAAGGAATCTGAAAACAGTTATCAAAAATGACGCTGTTTTACCTGTTCCTGTTTGTGCTTTTCCAGAAATATCTTTGCCTTCAAAAGCTTTAGGGAAAATCGCCGCTTGTATCGGTGTGCAATACTCATATCCTAAATCTTTGATACCACGCATAACTTCTAACGATATCTCAAAATCATGAAAACGAGACTCACCCTCTTTTTCTTCTATTACAAACTCCGATATATCCCAGCCATCCATAGATGGAACAGCTTGTTGACCGATATTAACCGAATCAAGATCCTGTTGAGATCTATCATTTCTTGGTCTTCTAGCATCGCCTCTTCCGCCGCCGCCTCTAGATGGTCTTGAAGTTCCTGCTGGCTTACTACTGCCACCATATCTACCACCAGTTTTAGTTTCTATACCGTCCTCTGATGAGCTTCTTCTTTCATAACCACCTGTTGATCTACCTTCTGATGGAGTTCTTCTCTCGTATCCACCTGTTGATCTACCTTCTGATGAACTTCTTCTCTCGTATCCACCTGTTGATGAACCTTCTGATGAATTTCTTCTCTCGTATCCACCTGTTGATCTACCTTCTGATGAACTTCTTCTTTCGTATCCACCTGTTGATCTACCTTCTGATGAACTTCTTCTCTCGTATCCACCTG
>CAMQYB010000001.1 GCA_947039055.1 uncultured Deferribacteraceae bacterium | reverse complement strand
ACTATCAAACTATGTACTTCCTATTATTATACTTTTTTAATCTTCTCTACAATACCGTCATCAACATATATATCTTTACCTACTATCAAACTATGTACTTCCTATATTATACTTTTTTAATCTTCTCTATAGCGATCTCTAACATCGATATTGCATTATGTGTCATCCCAGGAATACGTAACGCTTGTCCTAAATTTTCAGGAGTAATCCTCTTTAGCTTCTCGACCTGTTCTAACCTTAATCCTGAAACTGAACCATAATCTATACTCTGTGGAATTCGAACAAACTCTAACTTATTAGATTTAGCAATTTCTTGCTCTTCTTTCTTAATGTATCCTTCATAAAATATCTCTATCCAAACCTGTTCTTTTAGCTTCGCACCTAATGGATCAACTAAGTTCATCTCTTCCAAAATAGCATAGCTTGCCTCAGGACGTTTTAAGAAATCATACGCTGTTACACTCTCACTAAGTATTATATTATATTTAGATATTATATCAACTATATTCTTATCTGAGATCCTTATTTTTGTATCCTTTAACTTCTCAATTGTATTACTCACTACAACACAATCATCCAAAAACCTACTATATCTTTTATCTGTTATTAACCCTAAATCTTTACCATATTTTAGTAACCTAGTCTCTGCATTATCCTCTCTTAATCTCATGCGATGCTCTGCTCTTGATGAAAATATTCGGTATGGCTCATCAACACCGATAGTCGTTAAATCATCTGTCATTACACCTATATAACTTTCATCCCTATTAAGTATAAACGCCTCTTTACCTTCTATCGACAATGTAGCATTAACCGCAGCCATGAAACCTTGTACTGCCGCTTCCTCATATCCTGATGTTCCATTAATCTGTCCTGCAAAATATAATCCATCTATCAACTTCGTCTCATAACTCTTCTTCAATACTGTCGGCTGAAACGCTATATACTCTATCGCATAAGCTGGACGTATAAACTCTGCTCGCTCTAACCCTATAATCGTTCTATACGCTGCAAGCTGTGCATCTATCGGTAGTGATGATGAGAACCCATTAATATATATCTCATTACTACCTATTCCTTCTTCCTCTAGTACAATTAAATGACGTTCTCTATCTGGAAATTTCGATACTTTATCTTCCATCGATGGACAGTATCTAGGACCTAACGCTTTATCTTTATTATTAAAATAGAGCGACCTATATGTGTTATCTCTAACAACCTTATGAGTTGTCTCTGACGTATATGTTATAAAACAATCTATCTGATCATCACCTAAAACATCTGTCTCAAATGAAAAACCTCTTCTTATACTTTCTTTCTTATACGCTTGTACTTTATCAAAATCTATACTACGCTTATCAACCCTAGCTGGTGTTCCTGTCTTTAACCTTATAGGATCAAAACCTAATGATGTTAATGAGCTTACTAAATGTGTTGATGATATATCGTTCATCCTTCCACCTTCATAACTCTTATCACCAACAAATATCTTTCCATTCAAAAATGTACCAGTCGTAACCACAACCTTTCTTGCATGATACTCTTCACCTGATAAAGCTCTTACACCGTATACAACTTTATCATTAACCAATATATCAGAAACAATCGCTTGCTTAACTGTTAGATTATCTGTGCTGAACATACTCTTCTTCATTCGCTCTGAATATTTACGTTTATCTGCTTGAGCTCTTGAACTTCTTGCTGCAACACCTTTACTTTGGTTTAATAATTGAAACTGTATAAAGGTTGCGTCTATATTCCTACCCATTTCGCCGCCTAAAGCGTCCAGATCCTTAACTAATGAACCTTTAGCTAATCCGCCTATCGCAGGGTTACAGCTCATATACGCCATCTTATCGATCGATATAGTTATAAGCATCGTGCTAAACCCACGTCTAGCTGATACCAATGCTGCTTCACAACCTGCATGACCTGCACCAACCACTATAACATCATATATATCTTTCTTTACCATTTCATAATTCCTTAATATTTACCTATCACTATTTAACTAATTTATTACAATTATCTTTTACTTAAATCTATTACTATACGATTACTATACTTAAAACATAATGAGACAATATTAATCCTTAATTGATACTATTTCTAATACTTACTGACTTAACCAATTATAGCCGATCAAGTCATATAGTAAAAATCATTAGTTAATTAAAATAGAAAACAACAACTAACCAAAGCATGTAGCAAAAGTCATCAGCCAATTAAATCATCTACTAATAATCTTTTAAATGTTTTCTGTCTTAACTATCTTAGATATCTCTATTGCAATAACCGATATTGCAGATGGAGAAATCCCTGGAATACTTCTAATCTCTTTCAAAGTTTTAGGTTTCAATAATGCAATCTTCTCTGCATACTCTAACCTAAGCCCTGGGATTGATTTATAACTAATAGAATCAGGTACTAATATATCATCATAGATACTTGCTTTCTCAACCTCTTTCTGCTCTTTATCTATATAACCTTTATACTTAATCTCTACCTCTAACTGATCTATCAACTTCTCTGAAAGATTACCAGCACCGATACCACTCTCTTTAATCATATCTCTATATAACACTTCAGGTCTTTTTAATAGGTCATGATACGATATATTTTTATCTTTATCCTTTAACTTAATAAGTCTTCTTATCTCTAAATCTATTAACTCTCTATCATTTAAAAACCTATCATATCTTTCTTTTCTTATTAATCCTAACTTTTCATAACCATACTGTAACAATCTAGCCTCTGCTCTATCTTCCCTTAATAAAAGTCTATACTCGCCTCTTGATGTAAACATTCTGTAAGGCTCATCAACACCTTTACTTATTATATCATCGCCTAACACACCGATATAACTTTCATCTCTACCTAAGATTAAAGGTTCTTTATTATCAATAGACAGAACGGCATTAACCCCTGCCATGAAACCTTGCACAGCTGCCTCTTCATATCCTGATGTTCCATTTAATTGTCCTGCAAGGTATAAACCTTTTACTTTCTTAGATTCATAAGAGTAATGTAAATCTTTCGGATCGTAAACATTATACTCTATCGCATAAGCTGGTCTTGTAAACACAGCATTCTCTAAACCTTTAATAGATCTATAAGCAGCAACTTGGATATCATACGGAAGAGATGTTGACATACCATTTATATGACACTCAAACATATCTAAACTTTCAGGCTCGATAACTATATTATGTGATGTTTTCTCTGGAAAGTTCTTGATCTTATCTTCAATAGATGGACAATATCTTGGGCCTTTTACAGCAATCTCTCCGCTATATAATTGTGAGGCTTTTATATTGTCAGCAACTATTCTACAAGTTTCATCATTGGTATATGTTAGATAACAATCTATATTCTTTAGATTATTCTTAATACCCTCTCCAGAAAATGTTATATCTCCACTATCAGAAGATAGAACTTCTAGTCCACTGATATCTATAGAATCAAACCTAATCCTTGCAGGCGTATCTGTTTTCATCTTGAAATGGTTTAGACCTAACTTAGTTAATGACTCGCCTAATGCAACGCTTGCTGGTTCATACATTCTTCCTGCAGACATTCTCATACTACCGATATATATATGACCATCAATAAATGTTCCAGCTGTAATAACTATCTTCTTACAGAAATACTGTTCACCTGATGCAACACTTACTGACTCTACTTCGTTATTATTAATATTAATATCTGTAACAATCCCTTGTTTCAAATCTAGGTTTGGTGTATCAAATATAGTTGTAAGCATTCTATCTTTATAAAGATACTTATCTGCTTGAGCTCTTGTTGCTCTCACAGCTACACCTTTACTTCTGTTTAATATTCTAAACTGTATACCAGTTGCATCTATATTTAATCCCATTTCGCCACCTAAGGCGTCCATATCTTTAACTAAATTACCTTTACCTATGCCACCTATCGCTGGATTACACGGCATTAACGCCACATTCTCAATAGATATAGTTAGTAGCAAGGTACTCGCACCCATACGTGCTGATGCTAATGCTGCTTCACAACCTGCATGTCCTGCACCTATCACTATTAGATCATACTTCTTAAACATTTTAGAGACCTCTATTTAAACAAACTACATATAACATATTAAACTACACACAACACATACAAACCATATATACATACGAACTATACATATAATGTTTCACGTGAAACATTATATCTTCTTCAAGCCAATAACTTACTGATTATGTTTCACGTGAAACGTTATCATATTAAAGTAATCATAAGGCAGACAGGAAAACTATTATTACTTAAGCGTTTCTCTATCACTCAATACATTAACACAACTAACTTAACAATGTTTCACGTGAAACATAACCACAATATAATAAGACCTTATTATCTATTAATTTTAAATACTGCCTAAACTGAAACCTTTCTTTTATGCCTATGAACTAAAGCAATGTTTCACGTGAAACATTTCACGACCCTCACAATTAATAACAATAGACATAATTTAACCACACCAAACTGTATATCACTTTAACACATCAACATAATAATAATGTTTCACGTGAAACATTTAAACCTCAATAAATGGTTCACAACAAAACTTACTTACCGATACAAAACTTATTAAAAATAATAGAAAGAATATCCTCTGTATATTTCTCGCCAGTAATCTCTTCTATCTTTCTGATAGATTCATTAAGATCAAATATAATCATATCCTCTGGAAAGTTATTGCTAATATTCTTAACTACAGACTGCAACGAACTCTTAACAACATCTAATAACATAGCGTGTCTTTCGGAAACTATACCTATTGAGCTAGGCTTGATATCTCTACTACTTGAAACTATATCCTTAATTGATGCTAATAACTTATCAACTCCATCGCCTGTCTTAGATGATATAACTATATCAAACATAGAAAGATCTGTACTATGATCCAGATCACTCTTATTACCAACCTTAATAACCTTACTACTATTACTAGAATTTATAATCGTATCTAGGTTTTTATCATCAAGAATAGACATATCTCCATCACTTATATCAAATAAAATTAAAACAATATCTGCTTTATGAACTACCTCTAATGATTTAGATATACCTATACTTTCTATTTCATCAGTTGATTCTCTGATCCCTGCTGTATCAGTTACTGTTACTGGTATTCCAGATATCAAAAACCTTTCACTAATAAAGTCTCTTGTTGTCCCTGCAACCGATGAAACTATCGCTCTATTGCTATCTAAGAGTTTATTAAGTAGAGATGATTTGCCTACATTCGGTTTACCAACAATAACTAAATTAACATCATTACTTATAGATCGTAATGATTTATAAGATATCAAAAGCTCTTCTATCTGAGCTAATAACGGATTAACTATTGTTAGCAGTCTTGCATAAATACTAGAAATATCTGTATCTTCAGCAAAATCAATATCAGCTTCAAGTATAGCTTTACAGTTAAGTAGTTCAGATTTAAAAGTATCAAACAGAGTACCAACAGATCCATTCATCTGTTCGTAAGCATATCGTAATGATATATCTGAATCCGATGCGATAAACTCTTGTATAGCTTCAGCTTCATTTAATGATATCTTATCATTTAAGAATGCTCTCATAGTGAACTCGCCATTTCTTGCATCTCTAAACCCTAGATCATAAAACGATCTTAAGGCTGATGAGATAAGGATCGGATTACCATGAAATGATATCTCAACTACATCTTCGCCTGTATATGAATAAGGTGCTTTAAAATATGTTACTAAAACATCATCACAAAACCCATCATATAATGATATAAACTTAGCAAAATACACCTTATTTGGCTCTATACAGCTGATTGAAACACCTTTTCTATCTTGGATAAGAGTAAACGTCTTAATCGCCTCTACGCCTGAAATACGCACTACTATGACAGGAGAAGTTAGCACAACTGTTATCGGTGCAACGATCGTTTCTTTATTGATATTACTGTCACTATTAACACAACTATCACTATTGCCGATAGTTGCTTTATTGATATTACTGTCACTGTTAACTCGATTATCACTATTGCCGATAATTGCTTTATTAACATTACTATCACTATTAACACAACTATCACTATTGCCGATAGTTTCGCTATTATAACTATTAGCAACAGTTTCTTTATTAATATTATTCAACTGATTTTCTTTACTCATATACTGTATATTCTCTCTCTCAAAATTCAACTTAAAATCTTTATAACACTTACAATCTAATATCTTTAATTAATAAAAAAGTTAACCAATCAAACAATTAGTTAACTTTATAAATTAAATATAATAAAATTCTATATACACCAAAACAAGTTATTTATCCATTCTAAGCATGAATGATTTTAATGTGTTAGACATAAGCATTGTGATTGTCATTGGCCCAACTCCACCAGGAACTGGAGTAATAGCTGAAACAATATCTTTCACATCTTCATAATCTACATCACCACAAAGTTTATTATTCTCATCTCTGTTCATGCCAACATCAATAACAACAGCTCCTTTCTTAATGAAAGAGGCTTTAACAAATTTAGGCATTCCGATTGCAGCAACTAATATATCTGCTTCACTACATTTCTTTTCAATATCTTTTGTCTTAGAGTGACAAACCGTAACAGTAGCATTAGCCTTAATCATCATAGCAGACATAGGTTTGCCAACGATATTACTTCTGCCGATAATAACACAATCTTTACCAGCTACGTCTATATTATAATGCTTTAAGATCTCCATAATTCCAGCAGGTGTACAGCTTATTAAAGTATCTTCACCAATATTTAACAGTCCAACATTGAATGGATGAAACCCATCAACATCTTTAGTTGGATCAATAGCACGGAGTATCTTCTTATCATCAACACCTTTAGGAACAGGTAATTGTACTAATATTCCATCGATCATTTCATCTTTATTATACTTATCAATCAATGCTAAAAGCTCATCTGTAGTAATGGTATCAGAAACTCTATCAACTATAGAGTGAAAACCTATATCAGATGCTGCTTTCTCTTTTGATGATACATACACATGTGACGCTGGATCGTCTCCTGCAATAATAACAGCTATACCAGGAACTCTTCCAAACTTCTCTTTACAACCAGATACTGATTGCTTTAATTTCTCACGAATACTAGCTGAAACTACTTTGCCGTCTAACAATAATGACATAGACTTCCTCCGCACAAATAATAATATTTACTAATAGATCACACTCACTAGAATATATAAACATTATATACTTTAGTAAGTCCTATCCATTTATTAACTTTCTAAAAACTCTTCATCATCATTTATATCAGATGATACAACAGCTAATGAAATAATCTCATCGCCAGATGTATTCATTATAGAAACACCTTTAGCACCTCTGCTCAATGTTAATCTAATTTTAGATACTGATGTTCTTATTATTTTACCACTTTTCGTAATAAGCATAATATCGTGATCCATAGTAACTTGTTTAGCACCAACAACTGTACTGCCTTTATCAAGTTTCATCAAGATAACACCTTTACCACCACGTGATTGAACTCTGTATTCATCAACAGGAGTAGATTTTCCACGTCCAGCAGTAGTAACAGCAAAGATCTGAGATTCAGTTTTAATAACTTCTAACGATACAACAAAATCATCAGCGTTCAGAGAAATACCTCTAACACCAGTTGCAGTTCTACCCATCGTTCTAACTTCAGATATATTAAATCTAATCGCTTTACCTTGGCTAGTCGTAATAAATATATCATCATCTTGAGAAGTTAATAGTGTTGATACAATTTCATCATCTTCTCTTAATTTAAGTGCTATCATACCAGATCTACTAGATTTAAAGTCAGACACTAACACACGTTTGACAACACCTTGTTTTGTTCCAAAGAATATACACTTAGTATTATCATCATCTGAAACTGTCAAGATTGAAGCGATCTTTTCATCAAGATCCAATGTTAATAGGTTAGATATATGTCTACCTTTACTATCTCTATTCTGTTCAGGCACTTGATAAACTTTTAAGAAATGTACTTTACCTCTATTAGTAAAGAACATCTGTAAGCAATGGTTAGTAGTAGGAATTAACTGTTCAACGAAATCTTCACCTTTAGATGATGCTCCAGTTTTACCTTTACCACCACGTTTCTGTGCAGTGAAGTTAGATAGTAATGTACGTTTAATATATCCGTTATGAGTAATAGTAACGATAGTTTCATCATTAGGAATAAGATCTTCCATATTGAAACCTGTGATCTCATTAGATATTTCTGTTTTACGAACATCACCATAAACAGTTTTCACTTCTTCAAGCTCTTTACGAATCATATTCATAAGTTTCTTTTTAGAATCAAGTAATGAGTTATAATAATCTATATCCTTTAATAATCTTGCATACTCTTCCATAAGTTTATCAATTTCAAGTCCAGTGATTTTAGCAAGTCTCATATCAAGTACAGCTTGAGCTTGGATATCAGATAATTCATATTTAGATATTAAATTTTTCTTAGCAGTTGCAGTATCAGGAGATGATTTAATTAGCTCTACAATAGCATCTATATTTTCAACAGCTATTTTTAGACCCTCTACAAGGTGCATACGCTCAAGAGTTTTTCTAAGTAGGTATTTTGTTCTACGAGTAACAACATCTACTCTATGGGCTAAAAACGCCTGTAAAATCGGCATTATACCTAATACTTGAGGCTTGCCATTAACTAATGCTACCATATTGTAGCTAAATGTAGATTCTAACGCTGTGAATTTATATAATCTATTAAGGATAACCTCAGCAGACTCTCCTCTACGAACGTCTATTAAGATTTTGATCCCTTTTCTATTTGATGTATCACGAATATCTGTAATACCGACCATTTTCTTAGAGTTTACAAGCTCAGCTATCTTTTCAACCAAAGAGGCTTTATTAACTTGGTAAGGAATTTCAGTTATGATAATCTGTTCTTTACCACCTTTTTTAAGTTCGATGATTTCAGTTCTAGCTCTAACTTTAACAGATCCTCTACCTGTTTTAAATGCTTGAATAACCTCTCCTCTACCCATAACGATAGCAGATGTAGGAAAATCAGGCCCTTTGATTATTTCACATATATCATCAATTGTTCCATCAGGATTATCAACAAGAAATAAAAGAGCGTCCATAACTTCAGTTAAGTTATGTGGAGGAATATTTGTAGCCATACCAACAGCGATACCAGATATACCATTAATAAGTAAGTTAGGGATTTTAGTTGGAAAAACAACTGGCTCTTCCATAGATCCATCATAACTTGGTATAAAATCGACTGTATCAGAATCAATGTCTGCCATAAGTTCGCTAGTGATCTTAGCCATACGAGTTTCGGTATAACGCATTGCAGCAGGAGAATCTCCATCTATTGACCCAAAGTTACCTTGTCCGATAGCAAGCGGGTAACGCATAGAAAAATCTTGTGCTAAACGTACAAGTGCATCATAGATAGCTGTATCACCATGAGGGTGAAGTTTACCCATCACATCCCCTACAACTCTAGCTGATTTCTTATTCGGTTTATTAAATTGAAGACCCATTTCGTTCATAATATATAGAACACGACGGTGAACAGGTTTAAGCCCGTCACGCACGTCAGGCAAAGCTCGCCCTGCTATAACACTCATAGCGTAATCTAGATAACTATTTTTTAATGTTTCTTCAATACTTATCTCTAGTATCTGTTTATTATCCACTGTTTATTTCTCCTAATTGAAAAGTAACTATAACTTGATGATGAAAAAATTAAATATCTAAGTTACGGACATTTAATGCATTTTGTTCAATAAATTCACGTCTAGGTGCAACTGTATCTCCCATCAGTAATGAGAAAAGTTCATCAGCTGTTTCTCCATCATCAATAGTGATTTTATATAAGCTACGAGTTGTAGGATCCATAGTTGTATCCCATAACTGTTCAGCATCCATCTCACCCAAACCTTTAAATCTAGATATTTCAAGACCTTTACGAGATTTAGCATCAACAAATGCAACCATCTCAGCTAATGTTTCAAATGTAACTTGTTCATCATCTTTTAATGACACAACGTAAGGAGCGTCACCTATATCTGTAAAGAAAGATGCTTTTCTTCGTAACTCTTTAATTTCAGGTGTTGAAAGAAGATTAGTATCGATAAATGATTCGTCGCTATTTAATATGAACTTAATGTTAAATCTATTAAATTCTTCGTTATGTACAACTTTTTGATCAATACCTTTTTCAAATGCACCAACAGATTTAAGGTGTGTTAAAAGTGTTTCAACATACTCTTTATCAGCAAGAGATTCAGATACAAGATTAGGATATGTTGCAAACGTTTTAACCATTGCGTCACTATATCCTTTTCTCATATATTTATGAGCCATTTTTTGATATTGCGTTACAAGAGAGAAAACATTTTTTAATTTCTTTTTATCTAAATTGTTTAAAGTGAAATCAGATAAACCAGATGATAGAAGAAAACTTTCTAACTCATCATCATTTTGTATAAAACGATCTGTTTTACCTTTTTTAACTTTATATAATGGAGGGTTTGCGATATAAATATATCCTCTATCAATAAGCTCTCTCATATATCTAAAGAAGAAAGTAAGTATTAGAGTAGATATGTGAGCTCCATCGACATCGGCATCGGTCATGATTATAATTTTATGATATCTAAGTTTTTCAGGATTAAATCCTTCTTTACCGATACCAACTCCTAGTGCAGTTATAAGGTTTCTAATCTCTTGACTTGATAGGATTTTATCTAAACGAGCTTTCTCAACATTTAAGATTTTACCTCTAAGAGGAAGGATAGCTTGATAATCAGAATCTCTACCTTGTTTAGCAGAACCACCAGCCGAGTCTCCCTCAACTATAAATACTTCTGTTTTAGCAGGATCTTTTTCATGACAATCAGCAAGTTTACCAGGTAATGATGTTCCTTCAAGAGCAGATTTACGTCTTGTAAGTTCTTTAGCACGACGAGCAGCTTCTCTTGCATGATAAGCTTGAATAGCTTTCTCTAATATTTTACGAACGATTACACCGTTCTCTTCCATATAATCTTGTAGAGATGCACCGATAACAGCCTCAACAGCAGATTTAGCAATATTTGAACCAAGTTTAGTTTTAGTTTGACCTTCAAATACAGGATCAACCATTTTAACTGATAAGATCGTAGACATACCTTCACGAATATCATCACCAGTTAAATTGTTATCTTTCACAAGGTTATTTTTAGAAACATAGTTATTGAAAGCTTTAGTAAATGAAGCTTTAAAACCTGCTTCATGTGTTCCACCTTCTTCTGTATTAATATTGTTTACGAATGAGTAGATAGATTCTTGATATGAGTCGTTATATATAACTGCAAGCTCAACCATAATTCCATTGCTTTCGCCAGATATATGTATAGGGTTATCAAAAACAAGTTCTTTAGATTTATTAAGATATAGAAGGTATTCAACAATACCACCTTCAGAGAAGAAAGATTTCTCTTTATCAAACCTTTCATCTTTAACAGTTATACGAACACCAGGATTAAGATAAGATAACTCTCTAAATCTACGAGCTAAAGTATCGTATGAAAATTCTAAAGTATCGAATATTTCACCATCTGGTTTAAAAGTAACTTTAGTACCTTTTTTATTAGTGTTACCCGTTCTAACAACTTCGGTAACAGGTTTCCCACGTTCATAACTTTGAATATAAACTCCACCTTCACGTTTAACCGTTATTTGTAGAGTTTCAGATAGTGCGTTTACGACCGATACACCAACACCGTGGAGACCACCAGATGTTTTATATGAATCAGTATCAAATTTACCACCAGCGTGCAGAACGGTTAAAACAACCTGAACTGTAGGTATTTTAGCTGTAGGGTGCATACCAACAGGAATTCCACGACCATTATCTTCAACAGTTACAGATCCATCCACATGTAATATAATCATTATGTTATCACAATGACCAGCCATAGCCTCATCAATAGAGTTATCTATAACTTCATAAACGAGGTGATGAAGCCCTTTTGACCCAGTAGAACCGATATACATCCCAGGACGTTGACGAACGGCTTGAAGCCCTTCTAGTACCCTAATACTATTTTCGCTGTACGTATCGGTTTTTGTTGTTTTCTCTGACATATTAATTACTATCCTCATGAAGATAAACTAAATACTTATCTAAATATATTTTATTACATATCTTGGTATTATAGTAGATTTTATAAAATTTATCATCTCTTTTTTATTAAAAAACAAAATATTAGTAAAAACTCCTTTACTATCATTACAAATCTGATATATCTACTACATTTTCATACCCTTTTCTTTCATTATCTATTCCTGAATAAATCGTTTGTCGTCCAGTTGATAATATATTTCTCAATTTCTCAGAATTATTTTTATCAAGTCCAGACTCAAAATCATCTAATAAACAGATAACCTCTTCACCACGTTCACCTTCAATCATATTGATTAAAGTTAACATAACTATCAATGAAAAGATCTTTTTCTGTCCAAAGGATGAATATCTTTCAATCGCTTTATCATCTTTATACATATAAAACTTATCTCGTTGAGATCCATAGAGAGATCTTTTAATATAAATCTCTTTACTGAATAAGCTATCATCTAAACTATTACTTTCATAATGAAGATAATAATTAGAAAACTCTTTAAAATCTTCACCACAGTAAGCTGATAAACCCATGTTTATTTTATCAACTGTTGCTACTCTTTTTTTATATATTATGTTTGATAGATGAAAAATCTTTTCATTTAAAATATTTATGTAAAGCTTATCACAACTATCTTTAGATATTTCTTCATTTTTTTGATCTATATATCTATTGTATGATCTAAGTTCATTTATATAATTTATATCTGTATAGAATATCGATCGATCAATAAATGATCGTCTATCACTTTGAGATACTGATAATATCCCAAGATGATCTGGAGTATATGCTTTAACTAAATGAGAGTATAAATACTCGTTATAGTTATTAATACTATCTCCATCAATAGTTAATGTTTTTTTATTATGATATTTTAAAACTATTTCTTGCTCACTCATATCTGATTGTTGAAACATAATACCTTCAACTCTTAAAAATTTCTCATCAAATGATATTAATGAGGATAAAGGCTGACGCTTAAATCCACGCATAGATAGAAGAAGATAGATAGATTCTAATATAGAACTTTTACCGATGCCGTTTGCACCGATAAATAATGTCTCTTTAGCAAATGTTAAATCTAATTTTAAATGATTACGAACATTTAATAGCTTTAACTCTGAAAGTAGCATTAGATCTTGTCAATAGAGATCGGAACTATTAAATATCTATATCTATCTGATTCAGGAGTAATTAACGCTGGTGAACGATGACTGCTCATTTCAAGAAGAAAATGATCAGACTCAATATTGTTTAATATCTCTTGAAGAAGTCTTGCATGAAATATAATATTAAATGGATCGCCTTTATATTCAATGCCTTCAATAGTTTCTTTACCAAGTCCATGCTCTGTTTCTAAACTAGATAATGTTAATCTTCCTGTTTCAAAAGATAAAGAAATCCCAGGAGAATCTTCATCAGTTATAGTAGCAATACGTTTAGCAGTTTCCATGAAAACTTTTTTCTCTAATCTTGCTTGAATAGGATAATCATTTAGAAATAGTTTTGAAACGCCTTTAACAAATTTCTCTATTAATTTAGTGTATACAGTTATGTTTCCAGATTTAAATGACATCTGTTTCTTATCAGTAGATATTTCAACAATATCTCTGTTTTCAATTATTTTCATAAGTTCAGTAACTGTTTTTTTAGGAATGTTTACTATGAACTCATCAGAGAAATTCATGTCAAAAATTGTGTTAGCAATAGCAACTCTTTGAAGCCCTGTTGCATAAACCTCTAAACAATTTCCATAAACATTAAAATGAGCACCAGTATATTCAACTTTCTGATGTTCGTTAGAAACACAGAATGAAACTCTTTTAAATAAACTGATTAAATCTTTAGATGATAGTTTAAGATAATACTCTCCAGTTATAGGAGCCATCGTTGGAAATGTTTCAATATCAGTTGTGGCAAGTCTAAATAATGATTTACCAGATTTAATGTTTAATCGATTATCATTAAAGTTAAATTCTACAATAGCAGTTTCAGGAAGCTCTTTTATAATATCTAAAAGTTTCTTACAACTAACTGTTAAAGAACCTGACTCAACCATATCTACATCGATAGTTGCAGAAAATCCTATCTGATAATTTGTCGTACGCATAGTTAATACATTCTCTTCAACAGAGAGGTAAACATTTTGAAGTAACGGGTTAATAAACTTACTACTTGTAAATCCATTTGCATATTGCAGATGAGTAAGTATCTTTTCTTTGATTACTGAAAATTTCATTAAAACTATCCTCATGCTATAAATTTCTATTTATATTTATACTTTGTTGTTATTATAGGACAACTTATAACATTGTACAAGTAAATTTACATCTTATATTACAATAACTTTTATAACTCATAACAACATTCAAAAAATACTCAAACATAGTAACAACTTCTAACACTACTTAAATATATCATCGTCTAAACTCTATAAAACATTTATATAAATATTATTTAATAAATTTTCTTATTATACAATCTATCAAATGTGGATAACTTCTTCAATAATATATTAATAACAGCTCAAACTCAACTAACTACATCGTAATTAACAACTTTTATTGTGGAAAACTTAATGGATAAGTTTCATCTTATCTAAAAGGACATTTATCGTTCCTTCAAGCTCATGATTTGATAATAATTCATCAGTAATTTTATTTACTGCGTGAAGTGCTGTAGAATGGTCTCTGCTAAAGATAGATGAGATCTCTGTGTATGATAAAGATAATTTTTCACGGATAAGATACATAGCGATACTTCTTGCAAGAGCTATCGTTTTAGATCTGTTTTTAGATTTTAAATCGCTAACTTTTAACTGATAATATTTTGCAGTAAGTTCAAGAATACTGTCGGGTGATAAAGTTTTATCTCTTTTCATTAGAAAATCTTTTAAATGTTTTTCAGCAAATTGGATAGTAATATCTTCGTTATCTATTGATGCAAGTGTAAATATTCTAAGTGTTGCACCTAAGATTTCACGAGTGCTATCGCTTTTAAGATTGTTTGCAAGATATCGTATTATATCATCTGAGAACCTTTGAGTTGTTAGATCTTCTATTTCAATATATTTTTTTATGATAGCTTCTTTCTCTTCAACAGATGGTGTTGATACGTCAACCATTAATCCCGATGTAAATCTTGATGATAATCTAGGGTCAAGCTCTTTGATATTGTTAGGAGATGTGTTAGATGTAAGAACGATCTGTTTCTGTGTTGCATAAAGCTGACTAAATGTAAAAAAGAACTCTTCCATCGTTCTGCTTTTACCAGCTATGAATTGTACATCATCGCATAGAAAAAGATCAATGTTAAGGTATCGTTGTTTAAAACTATCAAGTTTGCTAAGACGCATAGATGTAACAAAATCATTAACGAACGACTCACCAGTTGTATAAAGTATTCTATATTTAGGAAATCGTTCTTTAAACTCATTACCAACAGCGTGCATTAGGTGAGTTTTACCAAGTCCAACATCGCCGTATATATATAATGGGTTAGCTGTAGTTTTACCACTTATGAGTGATGAACAAGCAGCGTGTGCATAACGGTTAGATGTGCCTACAACGAAATTATCAAATGTAAATCTTTTATTTAATGGTAGATCAAACGTTGCATCGGTTGTAGTAACATTACTTCTTTCAACAGGTACTGTACGAACAGTTTGATCGTCTTTATTCTCGATAGATATAACTATGTCGATATCGGTTTTTAATCCTAAATTTTCTCTAAAGGTTTTTTTAATTAATGTAAGATAATTATCCTCTACCCATGTTTTAAAAAATTTATTCGGAGCTGTTAAAACAACGGGATTACCGTTCAATGTTTTAATGTTAAGCGGTGAAAGCCATTGATTAATTTCTGCTTCAGTAAGTTCGTTCTTGAGAATATCAAGAATATTTAACCATGTACTATTGTCTTTCATATCGCTCCCTTTGAGTAACTAAAACATATATAACTATATTATCAACTTACGATAATAAACTTTATTAATATAAAATAAAACAAATTTCAACAATAAACAAAACCGTAACAATAATCGTAACCATAACTAGAAACTATAATAATGTTGAATAATTATAAAAATATTTTAGAACATAACTGTTATTGTTGTTCCAAATGAGTAACCGAACCCTGTATGGTTTGTGCTACCGGTTGTATCATAAAATGTTTTTCCGACATAATGTTTTCCAGATAGAAGCAGTTGAAAGTAAGGTGAAACTTGGATAAAGTTTTTAATACTTACAGAGTATTTAAGTCTAACCCAGTACAGTTCGCTAAAGTATTTACGTCTATCAAGGTATTCGTCATTTACTATATTAGTTAATAAATATCTTTCATGTTCAATCTGAAATTCAAATGCAAAAGTATTGCTATCGTTAGGAGTTAAAAGATATCCTATTGTAAGATCTAACACAGGTTGATAATTAATTTCTATCCCTTGGTATCTTGAGAATTTTAATTTAAGATAGTTTAGAGGATACCCTGCAATAAATGTAACACGAGGATCATTATATTCATATCTTATCATAGGAAGAGGAAACTTTTCGCCAAACGGAGAGTATGTTGAATAAAATATCCCTAGATATAGTCTATGGTATCCAGTTCTACTAGAACCATCTTCATATTTCATTTCAGGTTTTTTGCTTTCAATTAATTTATATGCATAAAACCCTTCAAAATCTATAAGGTTTAAAAGTGTAAAAGGTTCATTAGATGATGAGGCAACACTTGCACCGAACCAATGATTACCGACTGTATGAGAGTAACCAACTCCAACACTTGTTAAGCTTGAGTCGCTCTCAGTTATAGATGTTAAATTAGATAGCTGGTACGAAAAATTTGAGTTACCTAACTGGTTTGATCCAGAGATATCAAATTTAGCAGCATCATAGTTATCTGAATTAATATATCTATAATCTATCTGATTATCTTGATACGGATAATATAATGGCGATGGATATCTCTCAGCATATGCAGGAGCAAGCACTGTTAAGAACAGTAACAGCGATAAAAATTTTAATAAATGTTTTAATAGCACAATGGAACTCCGTTAATCTAATATCTTAAGTTTGTTAGATTTGATTACTGTTTCTTTACCATCTAAAATACGAGAGGCATATCTAAGTCCAGAAAAGATAGGTATATCGTTTAATAATGCAAACTCAACTATAGGAGAGTATAGAGGTATAGAGTCAAACACAAAACCTTCAGCATCTTTATATTTGTTCAAATCAAATACTGATACTTTAGAGAAATGTATAATCATACCTTTATAACTATCTAAATTTAGATCGGTTGTAATAACACCACTACTATCTTTATCGTTTAAAGATAGTACATCTATAATTTTATTTTTTAATATTGCGTTAGAAATATATTTATTTGTTTCATTTACAGTTAAAATATCTTTAACATATATCTCTTTAGGTTTAAATAATGTTGAAAACCTATAATACTGATTTCGTTTAAAAGTTATCGCATTAAAAAGGTCGCCGTAGTAATTACCGTTAAAGAGCTTAGTAATATCATCGTAATCCAGATAATAAAATCCATCAGTAGAGTTAATAAACCCTTCTTTCAAATGGTTCTTAAAAAATTTCTCTAATGATGTTTTCATATATCCCATAAGGTTCGATAATGTAATAGTAAAGTCATCTCTCATATCTAATAACTTATGAATGCGTTCAACTAAAGTTTTAATCTTTTTAGAAGCAAACAATGAATGTTTAATTTTAAGTTCTTTCATTAATATATCAAAGTCAGATGCTTCATAATTATTTATACTACTATTTGATTTAATTTTTTTAGATAAAAAATCAAAGAACGTAAAAACATCTGTATCACAAGTTTTACTAAACAGGTTTTCTTTACGAGTTTTATATATAAGTTTTAATAGTTTATTTCTATCAGTTGAAAGTTCTAAAAGATCATTAAATGCAGATAGCAGTTCAACTACTAAAAAAGTATGAATAATAAAAACCTTTATATAAGTATTAAATAAGAAATCATCTTTAATAGCTAGAACATTAGTTGACTTAGATTTATGTTGTAATTCGTCTAAAATTTCACCGATCTCTTCAATTAGATCAGGAAATAAAGATCGTTTTAATTTAGATGTTTTACTTTTAGATTGTAAATATAGAGGAGTTTGATAATTAAGTCTAAATTGATAAGAGTTGATACCTATATAGTTTAGAGATTTCTCATAATTTTGTAATGTTATATAAGGAGTATTGAAAACTGTTACAACAGAGGGTGAAACGGTTTTAAGTCCAGCTGATATAAATAACGGATATAAAATATCAGGGTTCTGTTCTAAAATTGATGTAGTAAGAGGAGATATAGTATCAGGAAAATAATCATCTATAAAACTGTTAGATAATATTGTTTCACCGTCTAAATAAAACCGATCACTAATTTCACATTCAGCAGTAGTATAAGGTTCTAGGATTGAAAGATCTTTAAGATCATAATCAAGTGAGTTTAACTCATCAATTTTAGATATAGATTTTATGAAAACTTTATTATTAGCGATTATGAAATCAATAGATATATCGACTAAGTTAATATCCTCTAATGTGTTTATAACTTTACAAATGCGACTTAAATCAGATGAGTCAAGTATATCATCAGAACCAGCAATAACACGGTAGAAGTTTTTATAGATACCTTTTAACATAACAGCTTCGAAGCTAGAAAATTTTAGATAGTAGAAAGCGTTATTAGATTTATATCTCGACACACCTTTAAACTCAAACGATATTTCATCGTTCAAGTTTTCGGCTTCAAATATTTCAATTCCAGCATTTGATGCTTTATCTAAAAGATCTTTATTGCTCATAATATTTTATTTACCAGATGATTTTAATAACAGTTTAGTTATATATGAATATTTTTCAATAGCTTTTGCGATTATATCATCAGGGATAACAGGAGCAGGAGGTTGTTTGTTCCAATCTAAAGTTTCAAGATAATCTCTTATAACTTGTTTATCCATGCTATCTTGTCCTCTGCCTATTTCATAAGTTTGTTTGCTCCAAAACCTTGATGAGTCAGGAGTTAAAACTTCATCAATTAATATGATTTCGTCGTTATACATACCGAACTCAAATTTTGTATCAGCTAAAATTATTTCATGTTCAGATGCATAGTTGTTAGCTTTATTATATAAATCTAAAGAATATTGTTTTAATTTTGATGCTTTATCATTACCAATCAGTTCAACAACTTTTTCATAAGATATAGGTTCATCGTGTAATCCGACATCGGCTTTAGTGCTTGGAGTAAATAATGGAGTATCAAATTTTTCAGATTCTTTCATACCACTTTTAATAGTTATTCCAGATATCATAGAAGTTTGGTTATAATCTTTCCAACCAGAACCAGTTATATATCCTCTAACAACACATTCAACAGGTAGTGGTTTCGCTTTTTTAACAAGCATACTTCTACCTTCAAGAATATTTTTATATTGATGACAGATTGTTGGCATTTTATTTATATCAGTTGTAATGAGATGATTTTTAACAATATCTGATGTAAAGTTAAACCAAAATTCAGATAATTCTGTTAAAAACTTACCTTTAGAGGCAATACCATTTGGAAGAATTACATCAAATGCAGATATTCTGTCAGTAGAAATTATAAGTAAATTCCCTTCAACTTCATAGATATCCCTTACTTTTCCTCTTCCTAGAAGTTTAAGTTCAGACAAGTTTGTTTCTAATATTGCAGACATAACATTTCACCACCTATATATTTAGATAACGATTTTAATTTATAAAACATAAAATAGCAATTATAAATCTTTTAAGTGTATAATTTAAATAATTATAAGATGTTTTAATTATAAAGTTAAATAAATATTGCAATTAAATTAAATAGATCATATCTTGTATATATAAGGTATATATTTTTCTGTAATAAATATATATATTATGGTGTATAGTTTTATAGGGTTTGCTAAATAGTGAACATTGTGGAGGGTATTATGGGTTTAGATGCAGTTGATGTGAAAATAATTAATATGTTAATTGAGAATGGTCGTGTGTCATACACTGATATATCTAAAGAGGTTGGAATGAAACTTCCATCGATTATTGATAGGATCAAAAGATTAGAAACTAACGGCATAATTACTGGATACTCAACTAAGATTAATCATCGTAAATTAGATTATGATATATCTGCCTTTATAGGTGTGAGTATAGATAATCCGATGCACCTTGAAGATTTTAATAATGAAGTTTCTCAGATTGATGATGTGATTGAATGTTATCATATTACTGGTGAATATTCACTACTTGTGAAAATTATTGCTAAAAATACAACTGAGTTAGCTGTAATTATTAAAAGAATAAGAGCGTTGACTGGTGTTGTTAATACAAACACAATGTTAGTTTTCTCAACGCTACTTAATAGAGAGCATAGGGTTTAATTTTAGCCTATTTACAGAATAAAGATTTAAATGTTTATACGTCTCCTATATGTTTTCAATATAGGGGATATATCCTAAATTAATATAAAAAGTGTGCAATGTCGTTATCAGTTATTATTCCGATTTATAATCGTAAATATCAATTAAGAGATGCAGTTGATTCTGTATTATCACAGAGATTTGTTGATGAAATTATTATAGTAGATGATTTTTCAGAAGATCTTTCATATAACGATATCAAACAATATTTACCGTTAGTTAAATATTTTCGTACAGATATAAATAGTGGTGTATCTGTTGCTAGAAATATCGGTGTATCTTTAGCAAAATCAGAGTATGTTGCATTTCTTGATTCAGATGATATCTATCTTCCTTCAAAATGTTATAAACAATATCAATTTATGCAAGATCGTGAATTCAAAATATCTCATACCAATGAGTTTTGGTATAGAGAAAACAAGTTTATAAATCAAAATAAAGATATGGCTAGATACGGTGGAGAAATTTTTTCTAAGATATTAGATAAATGTAGAGTTTCACCATCAACAATAATGATCGAGAAAAATCTGTTTGAAACAGTAAAAGGTTTTGATCAGGATTTAAGAGTTTGCGAAGATTACGAACTTTTATTAAGATTGTCGATAGATAATAAAGTTGGATATATTGAAGATAGATTAACAATTAAAAGATCTATAACAGACGATCAGTTATCTAAATCTATAAAACATATTGAGTCTGTACGATTAGATATATTAGAGAAGTTTAAAGCTGAATATTTTGATAAACTTAAACCAGCAGATGAAATAGCATTAAATTTAGAGATTGAACGAAAATCTAATATAGTAAAAAAGGTTAATACATTTTAATATAACTATCAGTTATGTAAACTGTTTTATGATAGCTGTGGTTACGCTACTGTCTAAGCGCTTCCCTTGCTTTTTGTGCTTCAATTTTTTTATCGGCTTCACTTTTATATTTTTCAACATCGGTTCTATGTTTAGGTGGATCAACAGGCAGTTTACAGATCTCCATTGAGCTTGGATTATATGTACAAGTGAAGATTTCACACTGTTCAAGATTGAACGAACGTTTATTCATAATATTGAGTATTACATTTGTATCACTACTTTTAACAAGAGTCCAATACCTTACAACGTCTTCTGTTATACCATCTTCTCTGATACATATAAGTATTGATGATCCGTAACGCATAGCATCAATCGTTGAAATAGCTGTGAGAAACGGTATTGATAAGATTATTATTGCCAATTTTAGAATAAACATATATAAAGTATAGAAGTTATTAAGGGTGGATGTCAAGAAGATATCAACTATTAAATAATGTTGAGTAGGTTAAAATGAGTAGATTAGTTTCATTGAATTTCTATATATTATTTATGCTGTTATTTTGTACGATGGATTTATATTCACAAAAGATCGAGCAAAAATATATATCATCAGAACCGAAACTTACTGAACCTGCAGATAAAGAGGTTAAAGATATTGATGAACCTGCAGAGCCTCACATGGGTAGCACTCAGATAGATAGATTAGAAGTTCCAGAACCTGTTAATATCGAAGAGGAAGATCCACAGAAATATTTAGGCGAATTTTATGACGATCATTTATTAGCAGAAGAGCCACCAGAAGTTAACCTTAGAGAGTCGTATATCGGCGATGGTTGTCCTGTAGGCGTATATTGTGCTGATGAGTACGAAAACCTCATGATCGAGCCTCCTTATGTGCCAGGAGAGATGTATACACCTCAACCAGTATCAGGTTGTCCACCACATATTAAATGTAATTAATCTTAATAGTTAGTTATTAGATATAATTAACCAAAACAAGAATTTAACAAGTTATTTTATCAATCATAAATATAATTAATCTTAATAGTTAGTTATTAGATGTAATTAACCAAAACAAGAATTTAACAAGTTATTTTATCAATCATAAATGCAATTAATCTTAATAGTTAGTTATTAGATATAATTAACCAAAATAAGAGTTTAACAAATTTTGTTATCAATCATAAATATAGTTAATGCTAATGGTTAGTTATTGAATATAATAACTGAAATCAGAAGAGATTAGATATATCCATCAAATCATAAATCAAATCATTTTAACTACAGCAGATTAAATAGTAGCTATTAGTAAGTTTTATTATAATAAGAATATTTATATGGTTTAGAGTTATCAAAATTATCTAAACCATTTACACTATTATTTAAAATCACAATGATCAAAGTGTTAAGATTATCGCCTTATATGTTCCAACAATTCCAGATACTAATATTTTCACACCGATTGCAACAATAAACACTTGCATTATTCTTGATATAACAAGCAGAATAAGTTTTCCAGCTATAAGTTCAATAAGGTTTGAAAAGAAGAAAAGAAAGAACATTAATATGAATGCAATAGTTGCAGACATCACAGTTATAGATAATCCGACATCGTTAGTCATGACCATAATCGTTGAAAGAGTTCCAGGCCCAACCATCATAGGAAATGCCATAGGAATAATCGCTTTCTTAATTATATCTCTATCGGTGTCAGTTGGATTTAGATTGATTGTAACATTAACAGGAAACATCAATTTTTTCAAACCCATAGCGATAAGAATAATTCCACCAGCTACACGCAGATGATAAAATTCTATATTGAAAAAGTGGTGCATAATAAATCCACCAGTTAAAATGAAAAAGATAACGATCATAAATGAAACTAATATAACTGCCGAGAACACCTTTTTTCTAGTATTTTTAGAAAGCCCTTCTGTCATTAATAAACATTGAGGAAGACTGTTAAATGGGTTAATAAGTGCAAAGATTGATGATATAGCTATAATAAATTCGTTCTGCATTCGGATCTCCTATAATTTGATAAGATATACGGTTTTTTTTAAAATGCAAGTTAAATTAGTTGACATGTATTTGTAATTGTCGTTTCATAGATAGATATATCTAAAGTTGGAGAGGAATTATGAAAAAGATATTAGAGAGTAGTCAAGCACCTAAACCGTTAGGACATTATTCACAAGGAATAGAAATAAATAATACCATCTATCTGTCAGGACAGATAGGAATTAATCCAAACAGTAACAATATATCAGAAAACCTTACTGATGAGGCTGAACAGATAATGTGTAATATCAAAGTTGTATTACAATCAGCTAATTTATCGCTTGATAATATTGTTAAAGTAACAATTTATCTTAAAAGTATGGATAATTTTCAAAAGTTTAATGAAGTATATGCAAACTATATGAAAGATAACCGTCCTGCAAGAAGCTGTGTTGAAGTAGCAGGATTGCCTAAAGATGCAAATATAGAAGTTGATGTGATAGCTGTAAGGTTTCAAGATAACTAAACTGAAATTTAGTATAATTTTACAATAAGCTATATTTTATATATCAGGTTGATAGATTTGAATACTTTTATTTATAGCCTTTTTACCATGATAGGTTAGATAAGATGAATTGATTATTATATTATTATACATGAGTTTAGATAACTTTAAGGTAAAAAATATTATTGATATCTCATAAGTTAGATCAGTATCAAGCCCTTTAGTATCATTGAAAGATTGTTTAGGAAATAGTATAAATTTATCAGATACTGCATCTATTTTATCTGTATATTTATTGCTAGTATAGGCAGGATCTAAAAAGTTAAAATTATCACCTCTACTATTATAAGTTGCAATATGCTCATTAACTGATAATCCTAAAGTATAGATTTTATTATCAGTATAAAGTATAGGATGAGTAACTGAACCAACATTATCAAGCAATGCTTTGCTTATTAATCTATCGAGTGAAAAAGTATCATTTAATCTTATATCAGCATCTATCAATAATATATACTCAGAGTTCAAATCAGTTATAATTTTATTTAATCTTTCAAGAGTTTGAGTATCATCTAAGTTATTTAATTTAGGTAATTCTATAATTTCATAGTTATCATAATTGATATGTTGCTTAATACTCTCTACGATATTTTTATCACTGTCCATACTATTACTTATAATAATTGAAACTTTAGGTTTTAGATTATTTTTCATAATCTATCTCCAATAATAAACAGAGATGTGAATGAGCTAACTTTGCCATTATCTGAGTCTATGTCGGTTATAATAATAGTTCCACTACCTAGTGATACTTCTATGCACTCATCATTAGTTGAGATAATCTCTCCAACCTCTCCATATTTACCGTACCATTTATCAAGATGAGCTGCAACTATGTAGTATTTACAATCTTTATGATAGAAGAATGAGTTTTTATATGGATATCCAAATGAGCGTATGAAGTTGTGTATGTATATGGCAGATTGACTAAAATCAACTAGATGATCTTGATCTCTAATTCTTGATGTATATGATGCTAATTTATACTCTTGTATTCTAGGTATAAATTCTGCAATAGTGTTGATATTATATAAGAAATTGACAATTTCATCGCTCACTTTTTTCATAAATGTAGCAGGGATATCATCATGTTCGATTGGTATATTTTGTTGATAAATAATATCCCCAGCATCAATTTCAGAAGATTGTTTATAGATAGTTAATCCAGATATTGCTACACCTTTTTGTATCTGTTCGGTAATAGCAGAGTATCCTCTATATTTTGGTAGAAGTGATGGATGAGTATGATATATCGGTATACAAAGATTATTGTCTAAATCTTTAAAATATGATTTAGGCCAATCAATAGTTAGAATGAAATCATATTGTGAGAGGTTCTCAACTGATAATATTGTATCTTTATTATCAGTATCAATGGTAGAGATATTAAGATGGTTAGAGTATGAAGTGATATCACCAGTGTCTCTTTTCCTGAGTGAGTTTTTACGATTGGTTACGATATCAAAGTTGAGATTTTTGCTGATCAATTCTATTAAAGTGAGCTCACCTAAGAGTCCAGATAGAAAGATAATCGGTTTCATATATTAAGATAATTAGTATCATCGTTAAGTAGTTCAGAATATAATGGTATCATACTCCAAGCATCAACTGCAGCATATTGTATCTGTTTATCGGTTAATGTTTTCTTAGCCCAGTTAGTTATTTGAGAACTTTTAAGTAGCTTTTTATTTAGATATCTAGCAACAAGTGACCGAGCATTACTTTTCTTAAATCCTTTAGATTTAGCGATAACAGATAGATCGGCAAAATTTTTCGGTTCAATCTTTCTAGAAAGTTCTTTAAGTTTTTTAATATCGGTTGTAAGTCCAAGCCCTATTTTTAATATAGAGTTACTATTAAGTATCTCAATTAAACCAGGATTGATCTTGCTTTTTTTTATTCTAAATAGGTAAACTTTATCTTTAGTTGCAATTTGGACTAAAGCTATAGGAAAAGTTTGTCCTTTAATAAATGCAGGTCTTGATTCGGTATCAAATCCAATTGTGTCACATTGTTTTATCTCTTCAATATGTTGATTAATATCTGGATCATCAGCTTCTAATAGATAAATATTTCCATCAAATGAAAGTGGTTCAAGTTCATTGATAATATCATTAGATATATCCTCAAGGTGACGCAGTTTATTTTCAGAAGTAGTAAAGCTTTTCGTCATGGCTTATTCCTATCGTTAAATAGCTGAAATAATGATATTACATTATCTTTAGATATTGCACGAATATTTTCATTTTTAATTGCTTCGTATATCTCTTTCCTATGTACAAAGATATCTCTAGGTGCATTAATACCTAGTTTAACAGTTTTTCCAACAACATCAACAACGATGATTTCAATTTCATCACCAATCATTATGCTTTCGTTATTTTTTCTTGATAGTATTAACATAATCAATACCCCTACTTAGCAGCAAAGAGAGATCTCTTTATTGGAAAAACATCATTATCAAGTATTATTTGTTTAGCAATTTTTTTATCTAAGTTTATGATAAGAGGAGCTCTCAAATTCGCTGTAGATTTAGTTGGATCTTCAGGAATAACAACAATAGAAAAGATTTTCATATTTTCTATATCTTCAATGCTTAATACTTTCATTTCACGTTTAGGAATAGTTGGTTCATAATCCGTAAAAAATTTTGTAGCCTCTACAAGAATAAAACAGATATCATTATTCTCAACCGACTGAAACCATATAAATGGATACGACGATTCGTTAGAAATCAATAGAAATTCATTTAATTCATTAAAACCTAAGAGCGGGGAACAAAGAGTTACCACATCACTCTCGTTATACTCTATCTCTCCCAACTTTGCAGAGTTTATCTTTAGGATAGACATACACACCTCATAAAAAAATTGATAATTAAAACGTTACTACTCTACTATTTATATAAAATTTAAGTTACCTTAAAAAGTCTAACAACGATATTTTTAAGATACTACTAGTTATCTCTAAAGACATTTTATAGGCTGATGTTGCAAGTGCTTGGTCAGTCATGGCAGCTGCAATATCTTGAGGAGTTGATCCAAGATAAGTTGATTTAGTTGTCTCACTTGATGCGATAACAGTAGTGTGAAAATTTGTTACAGATTCAACTCTTGATAATCTACCACCAACATTTGCTACAGCTTCTAATAGCTGTTTCTCAATTTGATCAAGATAGTCGATCTGTTCGCTGATACCAGTTCCTACGCCTACATTAAAAAAGTCAGTAGCATTTATTTTTCCACTATCAAAACGTATGTATACGCCATCAGCAACGTATGTAGAGTCGTTAGCTGTGTCTAGAGTAATTTCTTGAACAACGTTGCCATTTTCTGCTGATGTAACACGTACAGTTGTTTGGTCTCCAGCTTTAGGAAAACCTAATATCCCAGAATAGCCATTTTCTACCGATAAACTGTTCATTGTAGCAGGATCTGTTGTAAATACTATTTTCCCTTTATCGTTACTTTTTCCATCGCTATCAAGTTTTGCATCAAGTCCAACAAGATCAGGGTCAAGTGCGATTAATCTATTAATCTCTTCAACTAGTGCTGTAGGAGAGTCATAATCTTTCTTATCTAACATAATAGATTTACTTCTTTGTACGCCAAGATTATCAATATAGTTAAAAGTGAATGTTCTGTCTTCATCACTTGTCTCAGAAAGAGCAGGATTAGGCATTCCAGAAGCTTTAGCAGCTATTACAGTACCAGTATCAGAAGTTGATATTCCTAACTCATTATTACCGTATACTTCAGTAGCTGTATTATCAGCATTCTTGAACACTAATGCACCAGTTTTTTCACTAAAAGATGCCTCAACTCTACCAACTGTACTGACAGCTAACTCTGTATTGATTGCATCTAGTAGTTCTTCTTTAGTAGCATAAGTAGCAGGAGCTGGCAAAGTAATCTTTTTAGATGGATCAGCAGGATCTCCGATATCTGTAACATAGAAATCTGTATCAGTTAATGTTAATGGATAGCTAGTTTCTGGTAACGGTTTATTATCTAAAGGTTGAAATCCCATTATGAAATTGCTTAGAACATTTTTATTTGCGTTAGCTGGTAATGCACCAAGATTTTCTGCGAATGAAACTATTTTTGTTCCACTATTAGATTCCATTACAATTTTTCCATCACTATCTGAAGCGTAGGTAATCCCTTGCTTTTTCAACTCTGGATTATTATTTAATTCTTTAACTATATAAGCGTTAGTTGATGCAGCATCAGTTAATGGAGGAAAAGCTTTTGATAGATCTATATCTAGATTTATAGTTGAGCTTTTACCAGTAACATTATCATACATATTAACACCAAAAGATATTTCACCACCTAAATCGTTAATTAGATTTTGATCAAAAGCAGTTTTACCAGACGTTGAGTAAGACTCATTTTGAATATAAAAATCATCTTGAGAACCGTTTTGCATTATTTCATATTTCCAGCTATCGTTATAATTTCCTTTATATGTTCCATCAAAGGACGGCGTAGCAGTTGATCCAAGCGATGCATTGCCCCATGCTCCAAATGCACCGATACCATTTTCAGTTGAATCAATGTTATATTTCAATGCGTTCTCTAAATTTGTTAATACTCTAAACATATTATCATTACTACCATTATCAGTAACTTTCATTATTCCAAGAGATGCTTTTGTATCATCGATAAGATCTAGGTTAAAAGAAGTTGTTAAGCTTGTTTCAGGAGGAGTTGGAAACTGGTTTTCATTAGGCGTTATTGTAACACCACTTGGTAATGTTATCTCTCCACCCAGATAGTTATCAACTTTTTGATTATAAACTTCAATACCGTTAACATCTTTAATAGATATATGAACAGTTCTAGTACCATCAGTACTTACACTGTTAGTCATATCAATACCCCAAGTAACATCACCTTGTCCACGGTATTTTCCACCTATTACTAGGTCGTTATCAGTAGTAGATTGAAGTCCAGACTCTGTTGAGTTTTGAAAGAAAGTTAATTCACTGTTTTCTCCACTACGCTTATCTTTGACTTGTATCTTGCCCTCAACCAATGAAACTGTAGCAGTCTCACCGTATAAGTTATTCAAGAATTTCATATAGTCGCCCATGGTAGTATTATTTTGACCAGGAGTTTGTTTAATAGTTGGTATATCCGTCTGCATATCTTTATAAGGTGGAACAGCATTCTTATCGAAGTAAACGGTATTGATCTGAGTTGAGTCATTAATATTGTTATTAACAACAGCAAATGAAAGATCAAACTTACCAAGATCGTTAGGATCAGAACTATTTACCGAATTTAATGAAGCAGATATATCACCAGTAAACCCTGCAGAATTTAATGCAGATTGAAGTTCGAACTCTATATCTTTCTTAGTTGGAGCAGTCGCACTATTTAGATCAACAGTATATGTTGTAGCAGGTGCTACTGGAGCTGTTAAACTTATTGAGTTACTTCCACCAAATCCTGAATCTATCAATTTTTGATTTATTATTTTTTCTTGATCAGCAACTGTTTTACCATTAAGTTCTGCAGCAGGGACTTTAATATTTTTTCCATTTATTGTTATGTTGAAATCAGTTGTTCCATCATATACAGTAGTTGCTGAAACATCAGTAGTTGTTACAGGGCCTCGTGCAGGAAGATTTACTGATACAGGCTTACCGTTTATAAAGAAATCAAACTTTCCACCTGCAGAGAAATCCATATTAGAGTGTTCAGTGCTAATATTCTCTATACCGTTATTATTATATGTTGTTCCAAAGTCAAATTGAGTATCTTTACCTTCAGCAACAGTTACAGAGTCTGTAAACCCTAAATCGCTTCCCTCAGAACCAGATATAGCAAGTTGAACATTATCACCTGCTTTACTTGTGTAAAATGATAATCTATCACCATCAGCAGTAACTGATATATCCTTAGAAAGATCAACTGTCTTTTTCTTCTCATCTCCAGTTGCTGGAGTAAAATAACCGCTATCTATCTGTTGCTCTATTGAGTTTTTGAAATCATTTAATTCATCATATCCATCAGCAGGAACATTTACAGATCCGATATATTCAGCAGTCTTTAACTGTTCTTGCACAGCTTCAGCTAATTTATCAGCTGATTTATAATCTCCTTTAGGAATAACAACTTGATACATTTTGTTACCGTATGCAACTTTTAAAGTTCTCTCTTCATCAGTTGTATTGGTATGATTTAGTGTAGGATTAATAGGAGATACGATTGTTGCAGCACCAACAGGTCGTCCATGGCTATCTGTTCCTGAGATATTCATAGAATCGCCAGTTGCAAAATTGTTTCCATCAAGTTCCGATAATAGTGTTGCAAGATTAGCTAATGAACCGTTAGATGTTAATACTTTTGTAGATAGTAATGTTTTGAATGATTGCATAAATATATCACTACCAGGTATGTTTTTTGCAATATTCTGATCGTATCCTATCTGTGATAATATAGAACCCATATCTCCAGCATAACTAACTTCTGATCCAGCTTTATAATTAAATCCAACAGTTATATCGGCATTGGTAATTTCCTTATCAGGCATTTGAATAGAGAAACCAAGTCCTGTATTTACAACCTTACCAGGCTCATATTTAAATGATAAGGTATCAGATGTAGCATTTCCTTTTTTATTTGCTTCATCAGATCCATTAGAATCAAGCACGACAGGTTTACCACTAGAATCAAGCACACTCACAGTTGCTATACCGTTAACAACGCTTATTTTTGTTCTATAAGCTCCAGAGGCTAATTCACCTAAATCTGAAAACACAGGTATATTATCGATACTATCTGCCCCAAGGATACTTGATGATACGTTTGAAATAGAACTTCCACTACCAGAAAAAGGTGGAGTCTCAGTTTGAAACCCACCAAATATATGTCTGCCAAGATAAGTACTATTGGCATATCCCATTAGATCTTCCATAATTGTTGCAACTTCTTTTGCCATTGCAGCTCTTGCATCAGCATCATTTGTTGCATTCGCACCACCAATTGCAAAATCAGCTTTAACTTTCTTAAGTTTCTCTAACGCATCTGTTAATATTGTTTCACTATTTGAAATCCAACCAGTTGCCGATTCACCATTTTCTTTAAACTGGTTAAGTTCATCAATTGTTCTTTGTACATTATAAGCAGAAACATAGCCAGAAGCATTCTGTTCTGGTTTTAAAAGATCTTGTTGTGCGTTAACTCTATCACCAGCTGCAAGCATATTAGCCAAAGATGAACTTATCGAGCTATTATGTTTCATCGACATCATATTAAATGTAATTCTCATATTTTATACCCTTATATTATTAATTTATTAATCAATTTTAAATATACTATCTGCCACTACTTAAATAGTTAATTTAACAATTAATTATAAGTAGGCTATTCTTAAGCACCTAAACCATTTACAACAGTATTGATCATTTCATCAATAACATTAATATATCTTGAGTTAGCTTCAAAAGTTCTTTGAAATAAAGTTAGGTTGGTTATCTCTTCATTCTCACTTACGCCTCTAACGCTTTCATTTCTCATAACACTCTGCTGAAATGATAACTCTTTAGTTTTTGTAAATGTGTCAATTTGAGATTTATCAGATGCCAACATACCAATAAAGAAACCGTATGCTTCACCGATTGTTCTACCAGACGTACCTTCTAATGATTTAAACTGTAGTCCTGCAATATTTTTTGCAACACTATTATCCCCTGGTGCACCTGAAGAACCTGTTGCTATATAGTCTTGATCATCTTTAATAAGTTCTGTTATATCGATATCTTTTGCAGATGTTCCTGCAAAGAATGTGTTTAGTCCAGCTGCTGCTAGAAATCCTGATGTATCTGCTGAAAAACCGAATGTGTTTCCTGAATTAGAGTGTAATTCAAGGTTATTATCCTCACCGATAGTCGCACCTATCAAACCGCCTGATGAGTTTACTTTATCAGCTATTGAAGCTAATGTATCTTTTGACGGATCAACATCTATTGATATCGTATTTATCACTTTGCCATCTTTATCATAGACATCTATAGAAAAAGATCCCTTTTTTATATCAAAAGGAAGTTTTCCTACCTCACTATCCAATGTAGATGTGGCATTACCTACAGAGTTAGTACCTGATAGTTGATCAAATCGTATTGATCCTTGTCCTAAAACATGTGATTTATTTGTTTCATTGATAAGAGCTCTAGCAATAACATCAAGTTCTCCAAGATATCCTTCTAAAAGTTCATCTCTTGTCTTGATATCACCAGCTATTGATCCACCTATTAAACTTTCAGTTATATTAACTGGTTCGGCATTGCTTACAGTACCAACCCCTAAGACAGGTGAGAAATAAAGATCAAGAGCACCATCCTTTTTAGGATTAGGTAACGCCTCAAGTTTATGAGCCATATCTCTATCAACAACAACTTGTCCACCGATAAATACAGATATCTGTCCGTTTTCATTTTCATTTGTAACAACTGATGCAAATGTTGAAAGTTGATCAACAAGAAGATCTCTTTGATCTCTTAAATCATTTGCTTGTCCAGCACCTGCTTCAGATGATAGTATAGAGGTATTTAGTATCGCTATATTAGATATGATATCATTCATCTGTTGAACATTACTTGTAAGTTTTGTATCTATATTACCTTGTACTTTTTCTATTGATCCGTAACCCTCTCTTAATTGTCTTGCAAGAGTTTCAGATTTTTCTAAGAGTGCATATTTTTTTGTAGCTGCATCATCGGTATTATCGGGAGCTGTTGAAGATAGTTCCTGCCATGCGCTAAAATATTGTTTTAATGGATCGCCTAATCCAGCTCCAGTTTCTAACTCGTTAAAATAAAGCATTGCTTCACCTAAACTACTCTGCATTGATGCAAAATAATTATATGAAGAACTTTCTGACCTTACAGCTTTTGTTAATAACTCATCATGTGCTCTAGTGATACCAGTTACTTCAGCACCAGTTCCCATAGGTCCATAAATAGTTGGTATCGGTTGTTTTGATTGAATAGAAACCATCTGTCTAGAATATCCAGGTGTTAGTAGGTTATTTAAGTTATTACCGACAACATCCATGCCAACTTGAGCAGCCATGATCCCAGACACGCCAGTATATAACATTCCAAAAAGATTACTCATAATAAAAGACTCCTTACATTATAAATTATAATCAACCCATTATCTGGACTGACGATGCAGAGTTGTTTGACTTTTTTTTATCATAAGTATTACTAGAAAGGATACCTAACTGCGTATACAAACCATTCATAACTTTTATATTTGTTGAATAGAGTATTTTCAATGCCATAGATTCGTTATTGATACCAACAACTATCTTTTGAAACTCTTTTTTAATTAAAGCTAGCTCATCTTTATCCTCTTCAGGTGCAACCTCTATAATAGAAGATAATGTATTGTCTTTAGCATTTAGCTCAGTTTTCACTCTTTCAGCTAGAGATTTTCTAGCTTCTTCTAATAATTTTTCTTTATGGATAAGTTTTTCTTTTTTTGCTAAAAGAGTATTCGTCTCGCTAAAATCCCATGTAACTATTGCATTTTTCTCTTTAGTAAGAACTTCAATTATCTCTGTATATAAAGAAATTTGTGATCTGAGTAACTCTTTTAGTGTATTGATAGACGCCATAATTCAGTACCTCCTCTGTAATCATACAAAAGACTCTGGATTTAAATGACAATAAATAAGTAGAACTATTTTAGATAAAGTTTAATCTAAGAAGGTTTCGCATAAACTTTATTTACAATACTCTCAGCGATACTTTTACTAGAAACATTATATGTTCCATTAGCAACACTTGTACGTAACTCATCAATAAGCGCTTTGCGTGGATCGGGCATATCTTTAAGTTGCTGTACCATATCTTTGAGAAGTTTGCTGTTAGATGAGAGCTGTACTGTATCTTTCGCAGTCGCTTGCGTAGCTGGTTTTGACTCAGCTGTACTGTAAGCGTTGCTACTTTTAGACGATACATTTTTAGAAGAAGAGTTAGCACTATCTTTACGTATAAATGGCAGGTTGTTGTTAATTTTCATATTTACTAATCCTCTCTAAAATAATCTCTACAAACATTTGTGAATAGGTTGTCAGTATATTATAATTTCAAAATCTTATCAATTAAAATATCTAACACACTATAGAACAAACGTCTCTAACAAGTTTAACTTATTTATAATCATAACCATTTTCTTTTCTGGTCATATTTTACTTAATACTATATTTCAAATTCAGTAATGAGTCCTCTGTTTTCAAAGACTCCATTTCTTTTAATTTATTAACCGATTGAAGGTTATGTTTGCTAATATCGTTCTTTTTATTAGCATCATTTTTATTAGTTTCTCTAAGTCCACTATACTCATCAGTTGTATCAACAAGGTATTGGTACAATGAGTTACCAAGTCCAGTATCAGGTGATTTAGTGATAAGATCTACATATTCATTATCTAACATTTCAGTAAATATATCTTCAGCATTACTTTTTTTAACTAATGTTGATTCAAAAGATTCAGATGCTTTTCTCATTGTTTTCATCATCATAGATAGAAACATACCTTCAAACGCAGCTGTTGCTTCTTTAAGTTCAGCCTGTTTTTTTTGATCGCTAGCACTTATATTTTTAGCTTTGCTATTGCTACCTAACTCTAATACATTTTTATTATTACTGTTATTAACTGTCATTACATAATCTCCAAGTCGGCATATAATGCACCAGCAGATTTAACTGCTTGTAATATTGATATCAAGTTTCTAGGCGAAACCCCTAATGCGTTTAATGCTTTAACAAGATCAGATATAGTTACAGCTTCAGGCATCATCACAACTCTAACCTGTTCAGTTGCTGGATTTGGATTATCAGGCTGAGGCTGTAAAGGTTGATCTATATCAGCAGTTGGTGCTTTTCTAATATCTAACTGGTCAGATATTGTTATACTAAGGTTACCGTGTGAAATAGCTATTGCACTTATTTTCACATCAGAACCCATAACAACAGTTCCAGTTCTTTCATCTATAATAACTTTTGCAAACGCTTCAGGTTGAATTTCAATATTTAATAATGAGCTCATGAAATCATAATATCTAGGCTCAAACTCTATCGGTATAGCGACCCTTATTGTTGATGGATTTTCTATTTGTGCAATATCCACACCGATAAAACTATTGATCGCTGATTTAGCTTGTACAACATCAGCTATTCCTCTTCCAGTGAAAGAGATACTTATAACAGATGTGTCCATAACAAATTCAACTTCTTTCTCCACAGTAGCTCCACCTGGAATTATTCCAACTGTAGGATGATGTTCAACACCATCTTCGCTAGTGCTGTTTAATCCACCAATAGATAAAGGACCTTGTGCAACTGCATAAACTTGTCCGTTTGCAGCAGCTAAAGGAGTTAGTAGTAAAGTTCCACCTTCAAGCGATGATGAATCGCCAACTGATGATATAGTTACATCAATAAGCGAACCTGTTTTAGCAAACGGAGGAAGTTTAGCTGTAACCATAACAGCTGCAACGTTTTTAACACGTACATCGTTTTGAGGAACAGTGATACCTAATCTGTCCAACA
This sequence comes from uncultured Deferribacteraceae bacterium, assembly GCA_947039055.1. GTDB lineage: Bacteria > Chrysiogenota > Deferribacteres > Deferribacterales > Mucispirillaceae > CAMQYB01. The sequence continues at coordinate 2,820 of CAMQYB010000001.1, read as the reverse complement.
TATTTACTAATGATTGAATAGTAAATTCAGTACCCTGTTTATCGCCAGTACCGTTAAGACCAGCAACAAGACCGTAACCAAACAATTGGTTATTTCTTATGCCTTCAACCGATGCTATATCTCTAAGCTTAACTCCAGCTGAAGATTTAACAAAGGAAATAACAATAATAATAAGGGTAAAAGCTATTAATCTTTTAAACATTGCACATCCGTTTTAAAATAATATGTGTAAGCAAGCAATTATTATGCCATAGGATTAAAAAATAGTGATTATATAAAGATATAATTGATGGTTTTAATTGATTGTAAGTGAATACTTATAGATAGTAGTTATAATCTTTTGAATATTTTTATATATTGATATAGTCTTGAATAGATCAAAGGGTTTTAATTACTAAAGGTTTTAGATATATATTTGCGGAATTATAGAAGGTTATGATATTGGATAAATGATAGAGATTGAGATATTGAATATTTGAGAATTTCAACAATTTAAATACTTAATGCCGTATGAATAACGGTTATCATGGATTAAATAAATAGTTATCATGGCTTAGATAAATAGTTATATGGTTTGACTAACGGTTATAAATTATTATATAGGTTTAAGGTTTTTTTGAGAATGGAGAATTAGATAATGATTATAAAGTTATAAAAATTATAATAGTTATTTATATTTTAAATATGTAAGGGTTTAGATTTTTAAGTGTGTAGAGGTGTTATATTTATTAAAATATTGATAACTATTATAATTTTTAAACAGTAAACAGTTGAAAGATTATTTAGATTCGCTATAGCCGAATTTAAATGATAGTTGCATAGCTGTTTTAATAAGTAGAGGTGCGATTTCATTTACTATACGTTCATCACTCATTCTAACTTTAGGTGCAGACACTCCGATTCCAGCAGTTGCTTTGCCCATAAAATCCATTACAGGGACTGCGACACAGACAACGTCTTTTTCAAACTCTTCATCATCGATAGCGTAACCGATATCTCTTATAACATCTAGTTTTTTTATAAGATCGCTGATTGATTTAACAGTGTTTTCTGTAACAGATTGAAATCCATCTCTAAAAAGGATTTCTATTTCTTGATTATCTAACTTAGATAGTTGTGCTTTACCGATTGCTGTTGCATAGGCGTGTCCGATATGTCCAACACGAGGTTTTAATCTAATCGGTTTAGATGTATCCACCATGTTTAGATAAACAACTGTACCGTTATCGACTATACCAACATAAGTTGATTCATCAAGTATATCAGTAATTTCTTTAAGGTAAGGGTAACTAATTTCAGCTACGTTCAGTTTTTTGATATAAGTTTGTGCAATTTGAAAAGTTTTAACACCTAGAGTAAAGCTGTCATTGTTTCTATTGTATTCAACATAGTCGAAATTTTCAAGTGTAGCTAACAGTTTAGAAGTGTTACTTTTAGTGAGTGATAGTCTATCGCTTATTTCAGAGAGAGTGAGTTCTTGCTCAAACTCTCCTAATAACTCTAAAATAGCTATCGTGTTACTTACGGCAAAGACTTTGTAGTCTGTTTTTGCTCTTTTAATGCCAGTCGCATCATTTATCATATTTTTATATTGCTCTCTTTTTTAAAACGCTGTATTATTTTTATCATTAATCCTACTCTTCTGTCAACAAAAAATTAGACTATATTCATATTTACAGTTGTTATTCTTGCTAAGAAAACTTATAATATAGTCGTAGTTATCTAATATAATTGAAATAAATCATTAAGAGGGTGTAAAATGAGTTCAGTGGTATATTTTTCTTCTATGAAAAGCAATAATCATAAATCTCCGTTAAATAAGATCAAAAAGCTAGCAAATAGGGCTGGAATAACTGATCTATATGAAAAAGATGAGATCGTAGCATTAAAAGTTCATTTTGGAGAGTTAGGAAACACAGCTTTTTTACGCCCAATATTTTTACGTCCGATTTTAGAGATATTAAATAGAATTAAAGCTAAACCATTTTTAACAGATACGAACACTTTATATACAGGTATGCGTACAAACTCAGTTGATCATCTTCATAACGCTATGCTTAACGGATTTAATTACTCTACATTACAAGTTCCAGTGATAATTGCAGATGGATTAAGGGGTGAGAATAGCATTAATCTACCGATCCCGAATGCGATAGTATGTACAGATGCGAAGATTGCAACTGATATCGCAAACGCTGATAAGTTGTTTGTTGTCTCACATTTTAAAGGACATGAGATGACAGGTTTCGGTGGAGCGTTAAAAAACCTTGCAATGGGTTGTGCATCAAGAGAGGGTAAAATGGATATGCACTCAGATGTAAGACCATCAGTTAATCCTCATAAATGTACGGCTTGTGGCAGATGTAAGATTGTTTGTAATTGGGGAGCGATTAAGATATCTAAGACAGCGACGATTGATGATAACTGTACAGGTTGTGCTAAATGTATAGCAACTTGTCCTGAAACTGCTATTCAATCTGATTTTGATGTATCGTGCGATAAGCTTCAACAGAGAATAGTTGAGTACGCTGCAGCTGTTCATAATCATTACAAAAAACCTCCTATTTACATAAATATATTAACATCAATTGTTCCAGCGTGCGATTGTCATGATGGTAACGATGCTCCGATGATCCACGATATAGGATTTATGTCATCAACCGATCCAGTTGCAATAGACAAAGCATCTTATGATATTATAAACCACACAGCAGGCAAAGATTTATTTCAAGAGGCTTGGCCTCATCTTGATCCTACAGATCAATTTACACACGCTGAAAGAATTAAGTTCGGCAGTTTAGAGTATAAATTAGTAGATGT